>DASUPM010000373.1:0-6518 GCA_036281095.1 Pseudorhizobium sp. | reverse complement strand
GCCAGAAGAAAAGGTGCTTATCGCCGAGAAAGCGGTAGCGGGAGAAGGCATAGGCCGCAGGCAGCGCTACGGTCACCGAGATGATGGTGTTCAGGACGACGTAGATGATCGAGTTGATGTAGCCGTTGTACCAGGACGGGTCGGTGAATATCACCATGTAGTTCCGGACCGTCGGGTTCTGCGGCCAGAGCGAGAAGGCGCCGAGGATCTCGGAGTTGGTCTTGAAGCTCATGTTGACGAGCCAATAGATCGGCAGGATCAGGAAGACGATATAGAGGGTCGGGACGATCCAGGACCAGCGGGGCTTCACGTTCGTGCTCATCCTGTCCCCCTAACGTTGTGCATCGTGGCTGGTCATGACGGTGTAGAAGACCCATGACAGCAGCAGAATGATCAGGAAGTAGATGATCGACATGGCAGCGGCGGGCCCCAGATCGAACTGGCCGACGGCCATCTTGACGAGGTCGATCGAGAGGAAGGTCGTGGAATTGCCGGGACCTCCGCCAGTGACCACGAAGGGCTCGGTATAGATCATGAAGCTGTCCATGAAGCGCAGCAGCACGGCGATCAGCAGCACCCGCTTCATCTTGGGAAGCTGGATGTAGCGGAAAACGGACCAGCGCGACGCGCCATCGATCTTTGCGGCCTGGTAATAGGCATCCGGAATGGAGACGAGACCGGCATAGCAGAGCAGCACGACCAGGCTTGTCCAGTGCCAGACGTCCATGATGATCACGGTCGCCCAGGCATCCACCGGGTCCTGCGTATAGTTGTAGTCTACGCCCAGGACCCTCAGGTAATGACCGAGGAAGCCGATATCGACGCGGCCGAAGACCTGCCAGATGGTGCCGACGACGTTCCAGGGGATCAGAAGCGGGAGCGCCATCAACACCAGGCAGACCGGCACGCCGATGCCGTGCTTCGGCATGTTGAGGGCGATGAATATGCCGAGCGGGATCTCGATCGCCAGGATGACGAACGAAAAGATGAGGTTGCGGACCAGCGCGTCCCAGAAGCGGTCGGATTCCAGGATGTCGCTGAACCAGTCGGTCCCGGCCCAGAAGAACTGGTTGTTCCCGAACGTGTCCTGGACCGAATAGTTCACCACGGTCATCAGCGGAATGATGGCGGAGAAGGCGACCAGCAGGAGCACGGGCAGGACCAGGAACCAGGCCTTGTTGTTCCATGTCTTTTCCATCGTCAGCCTCCCATCTCGACGCGCCAGGAGTTGGCGTAGATGCCGACTGCAGCAGGATCGAACGCAATCTTCGCGTCGGTCGGGATCTCCGCGTCCTCGGACACCAAGGCGGCCAGTGGAAAGCCCTCGAAGCTGGCGCGAACGATCTTCTGCCGGCCGACATCTTCGACCTTGTCGACCTGCACCGGCAGCCCCTCCCGTCCGATCCGGACGAATTCCGGGCGGATGCCGAATTCGATCTTTGCATCGGGCGCGACGTCCGGAGCCGATGTCAACGGAATGTGCTGGCTCCCGACAGTCGCAAGTGCACCGGAAAGCCGTGCCGGCAGGAAGTTCATGCCCGGCGAGCCGATGAAGTATCCGACAAAGGTATGGCGCGGCCGCTCGAACAGTTCCACCGGCGTTCCGATCTGGACGATCTCGCCGTCATACATCACCACCACCCGATCGGCGAAAGTCAGGGCCTCGGTCTGATCGTGGGTCACATAGACCATGGTGAAGCCGAACTGGCGGTGGAGCCGCTTCAACTGCGAGCGGAGAATCCACTTCATGTGCGGGTCGATCACCGTCAGCGGCTCGTCGAAGAGAATAGCGTTGACGTCCTTGCGCACGAGGCCGCGGCCCAGTGAAATCTTCTGCTTCTGATCCGCGGTAAGGCCGCGTGCCTTTCGGTCTGCCCAGTCGCCAAGGTCGATCATCTCCAGCGTTTCGCGCACCCGACGGCCGACCTCCGCCTCCGGTACCTTGCGGTTCCGCAGGGGGAAGGCCAGGTTGTCGTAGACGGTCATCGTGTCGTAGATCACCGGGAACTGGAACACCTGGGCGATGTTGCGATCTTCGGTTTCCAGATGCGTAACGTCCTTGCCGTCGAAGAAAATCCTTCCTTCGGAAGGCGTCAGAAGGCCGGAGATGATGTTCAGAAGCGTGGTCTTTCCGCAGCCGGAAGGGCCGAGGAGCGCATAGGCGCCACCGTCCTGCCACTCATGGTGAACTTCCTTCAGCGCGTAGTCCTTCGCCGACGACGGCGTTGCGCCGTATGCGTGCCGGATGTGGTCGAGTGTGATACGAGCCATCGTCAAGCTCCTGCCGGTGAGATATCGAACGCCCGGCCGTCTGAGCCGAAGGCCATCAAGTGACGTGTGTCGAGGAAGACGTCCATTCTCCGGTCAGGCTCTACCTCATGCACCCCATGCTCCAGCATGACCCAGCGGTTGTTCAGGTAATCGATGTGAATGAAGCTTTCCGAGCCGCCGATCTCGGAAACGAGGGTCGTTACGGGCAGGCGGGCGGCTGTTTCGGTTCGCGGCTGCAGGGAAAGGTGATGCGGCTGGAAGGCGATGGTGAGCGGTCCGTCCGGAATGCCGGCAAGATGGGGCGGTACGGGGGCCACCTCCTGAGCGCCGATACGAAGCGACCCGTTCGATCTTACGACATCGATCATGTTGAGTGGCGGATCGGCAAAGGTGCGGGCCGTGAGCAGGTCCGCCGGCCGGCGGTAGACCTCGATTGTCCGGCCGAATTGCGTGATACGCCCTTCGCTCAATGTGGCGGTGTTGCCTCCGAGAAGCAGAGCTTCGGTCGGCTCGGTCGTCGCATAGACGAAGATGGCACCCGATTCCGCAAAGATCTTCGGAAGCTCGAGGCGCAGTTCCTCCCGAAGCTTATAGTCCAGATTGGCGAGTGGCTCGTCGAGCAGGACGAGGCTGGCATTCTTCACCAAGGCGCGCGCCAGGGCGGTGCGCTGCTGCTGCCCGCCGGACAGGTTGAGCGGCGTGCGGTCCAGATAGGGCGTGAGCTTCAGAAGCTCCGCGGCGCGGTGCACCTCGCGGTCGATCGTCGACCTGTCCCTGCCGGCGATCCGCATGGGCGAGGCGATGTTCTCGTAGACGGTCATGGCGGGATAGTTGATGAACTGCTGGTAGACCATCGCGACGTTGCGATCCTGCACGCGCACGCCCGTGACGTCCTTGCCGTCGAAATGAATCGAGCCGCCGGTCGGCTTGTCCAGCCCAGCCATCAGCCGCATGAGCGACGTCTTGCCCGAGAGCGTCGGCCCCAGAAGGACGTTCAACGTTCCACGTTCAAGCACAAGGCTGGTCGGATGGATGTGATGCTCACCCGCCACCACCTTTTCGGCTTTGTTCAATTCCAGCATTCCGGTTCCCGGGCCTCCTCATCCGCGGGGACCACAGGCCGCTAGCCGGCAGATCTTGCCGGCAGTGCAGCCATGTACTCCTCCAAAACATGTACCTGCTCTGACGAAAGGCGCAGTCCCTGTTTGGTCCTGCGCCAAAGTATATCTTCGGCCTCCTCCGCCCACTCCCGAGTCAGCAGCCAGTCCACCTCTCGGCCATAAAGGTCGCCACCGAAATGAGGCCCAAGGTCGCTGTGCGCCGCGGCGGCGCCAAGCAATTCGAAGGCAGTCGTACCATAGGCTCGAACGAGACGCCGCGCATGGGCTTCGGCAAGGAAAGGGTAGGCAGCGGAAAGCTTCTTGACCTGCTCTTCATATCCGGCGGGAGGAAAATCGCCGCCGGGCAGGTGGCTGCCCGCAGTCCACGAAGTGCCTTTTGCACCGATCTTCTCGCCGATCTTGTCCAGTGCGTGTTCGGCAAGGCGGCGGTAGGTGGTCAGCTTGCCGCCGAACACGTTCAGCAGCGGGACATCATCCGTCTCGTCGACCTTCAGAACATAGTCACGGGTCGCCTCCTGAGCCTTCGACGCGCCATCGTCGTACAGAGGGCGGACGGCGGAATAGGTCCAGACGATATCCTCCCTGGTGACAGGCTCGGCAAAATACTCGCTCGCGGCCGCGCAAAGGTATTCGATCTCGCCCTCACTGATCTTAACCTGCGAGAGGTCCCCTTGGAAATCTCGGTCGGTCGTTCCGATTAGCGTGTAGTCCTGCTCGTAAGGGATGGCGAAGATGATCCGGTTGTCCGGGTTCTGGAAGAAGTAGGCGCGCGCGTCCTCAAATTTCTTGCGAACCACGATATGGCTGCCCTGCACGAGCCTGACATTGCGATTGGCGTTCTGCCCGACGGTACCGGAAAGCACGTGATCAACCCAGGGGCCGGCTGCGTTGACCAGCATGCGGGCCGTGAAGGTACGCCTAACTCCACTCCTGCAATCCTCCACGCCGACGAGCCACGAGCCGTTCTCGCGACGTGCGGAAACGACTTTCGTACGACTGAGGATGAGGGCGCCTCGGTCGGCGGCATCTCGCGCGTTCAGCACGACCAGGCGTGCATCGTCCACCCAGCCATCGGAATATTCGAAAGCCTTGGTAAAGAGCGGCTTCAGCGGATGACCGGCAGGATCACGGCGCATGTCCAGGCTTCTCGTCGGCGGCAGCAACTTCCGCCCGCCGAGATGATCATAGAGGAACAGGCCGAGGCGGATGAGCCAGGCCGGGCGCACGCCGCCTTTCTGAAAGGGTAGGACGAAACGCATCGGCCAGATGATGTGCGGTGCCATCGCCCAGAGCACCTCGCGTTCCATCAGCGCTTCGCGAACCAGCCGGAATTCATAGTATTCGAGGTAGCGCAACCCGCCGTGGATCAGCTTGGTGGAGCCGGAAGAGGTGCCGGAGCCGAAATCGTTCATTTCCGCGAGAGCGACCCTGTAGCCGCGTCCGGCAGCGTCGCGCGCAATGCCGCAGCCATTGATGCCGCCGCCAATCACGAAGATGTCGAATTCCGACCCGTTCATATGCGCCCCACTATTTCGCGTATTGCTTAAGTGCAGCAATACCGAAAGTTAAGGCATTTCATATGAGGTTCATTCGAATGTCAAACGAAACATTGCTGGATATCAAGCGGCTGAACTTGTCTCTATGAGTGCTACGTTGTTGTCGGCGCAGATGCGGCGTAGCGACGGTATGGGACAACTGTCCGTGATGAACGTATGGACCTGGGCGATCTGGGCAATGCGAACGGGAGCGGTGCGTTCGAACTTCGTGGAATCGGCAACAAGAATGACGTGGCGGGCATTGGCGATGATGGCCTGCGCGACCTTCACCTCGCGGAAATCGAAATCCAGCAGCGCACCGTCTGCATCGATGGCAGAGGCGCCGATAACGGCAAAGTCAACTTTGAACTGGCGGATGAAGTCAACTGCCGCCTCACCGACGATACCTCCGTCCGAACCGCGAACCACGCCGCCCGCAATGATGACCTCGATCGAAGGCAGAATTCGCAATCGGTTGGCGACGTTGATGTTGTTCGTGATGACCATCATCTCGTCGTGATCCGTCAGCGCCTCTCCCACCGCCTCGGTCGTCGTGCCGATGTTGATGAACAGCGATGCGTTGTTCGGTATCAATTCCGCGGCGGCCAGGCCGATCGCCTGCTTTTCCTGGGCGGCGATCTGGCGGCGAGCCTCGTACTGCATGTTTTCCGTACCGCTCGGGAACGTCGCCCCGCCATGAATGCGGTCGAGCAGGCGGTGATCGCAAAGATCATTCAGATCCTTGCGGATCGTCTGCGGAGATACGGAAAAGCGCGTCGCGAGATCGTCCACAAGGACCCGACCGTGCGACTTGGCCAGATCGACGATCTCCAGTTGCCGGGGAGAGAGAAACATCCGCCGCCTTTCATATCTCTTTCGCTCATGCGGAAACGTAACAGAACATGAAAGCGAGCGAAGGCATAGCGAGAATTTTGGCGTGCGTCTGCCGATAGGGTTTCCATAAGGACAATAACTACGGCCGACTCCCCTCCTTGGTACTGTCGCGCAACCTATCCTGTTCGGGCTCGTCAAACCCCATCAGGCCGCCGTGGCGGTTCTGGCGCACCCGGTTCACGTGATCGCGAGGGCTGATGCCAAGGGTCCGGCTGAACATGCGGGAGAAATAATAGGGGTCGTTATATCCGACTTCGGCCGCCGCGGAGGAGACGGGCATCCCGGCCTCGAGGAAATGCATCGCCCGCTCCATTCTCTTCAGCTCCTGATACTTGCGCGGCGTCTGCCCGACGCGGCGCTTGAACTCCCTGAGGAAGTAATCCGGATTGAAGGCGGACGAGGCAACGGCCTTTGCGGAGATTTCCGGGTCGAGCGGATTGGCCGAGATCATGGTCGCCGCCTTCATCACCGCGAGATCGAGCGCGTCAGCGCCTTCCGGCTGATAGGCGGCGCGGTCGCGCCAGCCGAGAAAGGCGTCCTCGATGAAGGCGATCAGCAGGTACATGAACAGGTGGTGCTGCCCGAGAGTGACCGATGAAGGCGGAGCCGTTTGCCGGTACTGGCGGACCAATGGCTCGAGCAGGAGCCAGCGGCTCAGGCGGACCTTGGAGCGCAGGTTCATCTGCGCGATCAGGTC
>DASUPM010000372.1:0-3662 GCA_036281095.1 Pseudorhizobium sp. | reverse complement strand
AGTCGCCGGGTTTCAACGCTTGTGCCAGATCCTCCCCGAGCCGGATCGTCACGGCGTCATCGGCGAGATCTACCGTGATTGGAGCATTTTCGTTCATTCGGCGGCGGCGATGCGCGGTATCGTGACCGGGCTCGGTATGCGGCAGGTGACGGTCGTCCCGGAGTCCGGGCGGCTTTCGATGGTAACCTCGCCTTTATGCAGCTGTACGAAGCTTTCCACGATCGACAGGCCCAGCCCGGCGCCACTTCGCTTTCCGCCGCGCGGCATCGACGAGAACCGGTTGAAGACCGTGCCGAGCATCTCGTGAGGAATGCCGGGGCCGCTGTCGGAAACCACGAAGAACACGTCACTCGCATCTCGGCGGCAAGCGAGGCGAATCGTGCTGCCTTCCGGGGCGAAATTGGTGGCGTTGGTCAGCAGCTTGAGAAGGATCTGCTTGAGCCGCTGCGGGTCGGCGCTGAGGGAGCCAAGTCCCTTCGACGCAGTGATCTCCAGGGTCATCTGGTTCTCGTGCAGCCGGTCCGCGATCTGCATCGCCACGTCGTCGAGGAGATCATCGATGCTGACCTCCTCGTAATTGAGCTGCATGATGCCCGCGTCCACCGTCGCGAGGTCGAGAATGTCGTTGACGATCGTCAGGAGCAGCGACGACGAGGTCGAGATGTGCTCGATATATTCGGCCTGGCGCTCGTTCAACTGCCCAAGTCCGGGCGTCTTCAAGAGATCGGTGAAGCCAATGATGTTGGTGAGCGGCGAGCGAAGTTCATAGGATACATGCTGAACGAAGTCGTTCTTGATTTCGTCGGCGCGCCTTAGCGCCTCGTTCTTCTCCATCAGCGCCCGTTCCGCACGCGCGCTCGCCGTCATGTCGACGAAAGTCAGCATGGTCTGCGCGTTCGGCAGCGGTGTCACCGCATAATCGAGGATGAGACCGGAATAGAGCTCGAGCGTTCCCTGAAGCGAGGGCCGCTCGTCGTCGAAATTGGTGATCATCTGGCCGAAGCGGCGCCAGCCGTCCGGCTTGTCGTAGGAGGGTGCGCAAAGGTCCTCGATCGCGCGAATATGAACTCCCGGTTTCGCTTGCTCCGCCGTGACGCCCCAGAGCGCCCGGAAGGCGGGGTTCGAGAGCCGGATGAGGCCGTCCGGCTCGAAGACGGCGACGCCTTCGGAAAGATGATCGATCGTCTCGCCCTGAACCATGAGAAGCGTGTTGTAACGGGTCTCCAGGTTCACCTGCTCGGTGAGGTTCTCGAAGACCCAAGTCGCACCGCCCTGCGGATGTGCGGTGGCAATGACACGCAAGGTCTCGCCGTTCGGCAGGTGCCAGAGGTCCGTCTTCGTATCCAGCGCTTGGTAGACTGAAAGCGCCGATTCCTTCCAGCTCCGCCAGTTCAAAGGCTCCGGCAGCTTGTTGTCGCCGCGGAGGCGATCGAGAAGCTCGTTGTTGTCGGGACGGGAATCCAGGAAGGAGAGGTCGAGGCCCCAGAGCGTCACGAAAGCCTGGTTGTAAAACTGCAGCCGACGGTCGCGGTCGAAAATGGCAACCGGGGTCGCCAGATGATCCAGCGTTTCAGCGTGACTGCGGAGCGTGCGCTTGAGCTCTTCGCGGACTGCTTCGGCCTCCGACACATCGAGGGCAAAGCCTGCCGATCCGCTTGCGGCGACGACATCGACGATATCGTAGATGGTCCGGTTGCCGCGCACGACAGTGGAGACGCGGTCGTGGAAAGGCGAGTCCGTCGTCACGGTCGCCCGGATTTTCTCGCGGGTGATCGTCCCGAGAAACTCGCGGCCTTCCGCTATGGCCTGGTCGGGTGCCGCAGCATCCACCGCATCGCTATAGGCGTAGTTGACCCATGTCAGGCGCCCGGCCGCATCCCGTCGCCAGACGGGCTGCTCGACAGCGTCCAGAAGGGAGTGGAACAGGGTGATGGACCCCTGCAACCGCTCACGCTCGATCTTCAGTTCGGCCAATTCGGCGCGCAGATTGTTGAGCGCGATGAAGCGGATGAAAGCTTTTCCGCCGGAAACACGGCCCTGCACTTCGAGGATTTCATCCCGATAGGTCTCGACGACCATATCGAAGGTATGCGCGTCGCTGCGCAGCGTCTCGATCGCACGCTCCAGATCGGTTGCTGAGGCGGGCTTGAGCCAGCGGCCGAAGGCCAGGAACTCCCGGTCCTGCTGGGGAGCGCCGGTCTCGACCGGCAACTGACCGAGAAATTCCGGCCTGGAGGCGGACCCCTCCCAGATGACGATGCGGCGGTTCTTGTCCGCGATCAGTGCCTCGTACTTGGAGATCTGCTGGCGCGCGTCGCTTAGGGCACTGCGCATTTCCTGCGTCTCCGCCTCCATGTTGCCGCGCTGCCGCACGAGCCACAGGACGGAAAGAAGCGCCGCGCCCAGGGCACCGACCACCAGAGACGAGACGACAACCTCCGAGGAGGTGAAAAGCCTGACGGCTGCACCGGGCTGCTGTGCGAGAACCTCGGTGGCACACCCGGCAAGGGCACTGCCCGCGAGCAGGACGCGACGAGATATGGCGGATCGCCAGGTCTCTCCTGCATTGCTGGACGCGAGATCTACGCCGGCACCGCTCACCGGCGCATGGCAATAGCAGCCCGCCCCTTGAGGGAGGTTCTTTTTGGTCACCGACATCCCCGGTCTGTCTCCGTCCTTTGCCGCATCATCGACAAGACATCCCACACCGCCCTTGCCCGAAGCAGGAGCGAATCGACGCCTAAAACAATACTTGCTTACGGAATCGGCGGGAAGAACGGCGGACAAAAAAGAAGTCGCGGCCTCGTCAAGGCCGCGACTGTCCATATCTTGTGGATATCGTCGAAGAAATCAGTACCTGTAGTGTTCCGCCTTGAACGGCCCTTGGGCGGAGACGCCGATATAGGCGGCCTGCTCGTCCGAGAGTTCCGTCAACTTCACGCCAAGCTTGGCGAGGTGGAGGCGCGCGACCTTCTCGTCGAGGTGCTTCGGCAGGATGTAGACGTCGTTCTGGTACTCGCCCTGCTTGGTGAAGAGCTCGATCTGGGCAAGCGTCTGGTTCGTGAACGAGGCAGACATGACGAAGGACGGGTGGCCGGTCGCGTTGCCGAGGTTCAGCAGGCGGCCTTCCGAGAGAAGGATGATCCGGTTGCCCTTCGGAAACTCGATCATGTCGACCTGCGGCTTGACGTTGGTCCACTTGAGGTTCTTGAGCGCCGCGACCTGGATCTCGTTGTCGAAGTGGCCGATATTGCACACGATCGCGCGGTCCTTCATCGAACGCATGTGGTCGATGGTGATCACGTCCTTGTTGCCGGTGGCGGTGACGAAGATGTCGGCCCTTGGGCTCGCGTCGTCCATGGTGGTGACCTCGTAGCCCTCCATCGCCGCCTGTAGGGCGCAGATCGGATCGACCTCGGCGACGAGCACGCGGCATCCGGCCTGGCGCAGCGACGCCGCCGAGCCCTTGCCGACGTCGCCGAAGCCCGCCACCATGGCGACCTTCCCGGCCATCATGACGTCGGTGCCGCGGCGGACGCCGTCGACGAGCGACTCGCGGCAGCCGTAGAGATTGTCGAACTTGGACTTGGTGACGGCGTCGTTGACGTTGATGGCCGGGAAGAGGAGCTTGTCCTCCTTCTCCATGATGTAGAGCCGGTGCA
>DASUPM010000371.1:0-4563 GCA_036281095.1 Pseudorhizobium sp. | reverse complement strand
ATGACGACTACTATGAAATGCTGCTCCTATTTCTAAAGGGTATCGAGCGTCGGCACGGCCGCTTCGTCGTGCTCGACATCCATAGTTACAACCACCGCCGCGAAGGGCCGGCGGCGGCAGCAACCGAACAGGAGAAGGCGCCCGATATCAACATCGGTACATCCTCCATGGATCGAGCCCGCTGGTCCAACGTGCTGGATGCTCTCATGGAGCATTTTCGGTCCTTTGAGATCAACGGTCGGATGCTGGACGTCCAGGAGAACATTGCATTCCAAGGAAAGGGGGAGCAGACCCGTTTCATCCACCAACATTTTCCACGGTCAGGCTGCGCAATCGCGGTGGAGTTCAAGAAGTTCTTCATGGACGAGTGGACAGGAGAGCCGGACCTCGAGGTTCTCGGGAGACTTCGCGAAATCGTATCATCCGCCGTTCCCGTGCTTGAGCAGGTATTGGAATCGACGCGATGAGCAATGTGCAGGCGGTTCATCGACAAAATGAGCTGGACTGGCTGGAAGAGGTCGCGAACTGCATCCGCGACGGCAGGTCGGTGCGCCGCGAACTTCCGGATGGCGGGCGCCTGCATATCGACCGCCCCCTGCCCTTCCTGTGTGTCCACATTGCCGAAGACGGGGTCGAACAGGTTGCTCGCGATGTTGCGCAGGCAAACGCATCCTATCTGATTGCGCCCAGGCTATCCGGCGCAATTGCGGTTATCGATGCTATCGGGAATATATTGAAGGAGCAGTTCGGTGTCTTCATGCTCCTCGACATCGGCGAGCTGTCCCAGGACAGGTTCCTGACTGACGATGCACCGTTCCTGCAGCCGTTCGAGATCTCGATCTGGTCGACAACCGACGCGATCGCAGCAGCCGATGTCTTTTCAGCCGCCGTCAGCGCCGGCGAGGCCCGTTTCCGAACGCCACGGGTCGTGAAAAGCGATACGGCTCCCTTGATCGGTGACGATCGGCTGGCCGGGGTGCTCGACTGCTCGACAGTCGCAGCAAGATTCGCGCCGATCTATCGGCAGCCTGGATCCGAGGAGATATATCCGGAGCTTCGCGAACAGCTTGTCGCATTGCTGTTCGATGCGGGCTTGCGGGCATTTTCCTCGTTCATCGAAAGCCATCAACTCCTAAAGCTGCCTACACATCGAGCGCTGGGACGTAAGGTCTTTATCGATGCCGTCTCCAAGGTGGACCGCAGCCTCGATGAAGTGGCATCGACGTTCGATTTTCTTCTGGCTGTCACCCCGATCAACGCGGAGGCGGCGTTCGAAGAATTCAAGGCAAGC
This sequence comes from Pseudorhizobium sp., assembly GCA_036281095.1. Taxonomy (GTDB): domain Bacteria; phylum Pseudomonadota; class Alphaproteobacteria; order Rhizobiales; family Rhizobiaceae; genus Neorhizobium. The sequence goes on along the minus strand of DASUPM010000371.1, from coordinate 3,272 downwards.
GGCCGCCGCGCTCATCCCCGATTTCTCTACCGCCCGCTCGGACTGCAGGTGGACGCGGTGAAACGGAAGCTCTTCTCCGTCACCTTCGAACACCTCGAAGACCCCGTGCTGTACCAGCTTTACCGCGAGAAGCAGCAAGAGCTCGACTTGCAGCTCTCGCTGATTTCTTCACGGCAGGGCCCGAAGTTCATTGAATTCGGCAGGGCGCTCTACGGACCGGTCGAACAACCTTTGCTGACGGAGGCAAAGGCCATACTCACTGCCTTGGATGACGGCGAACCAGCCAGTGACGATGCAGGCGGGGCGGAAGACCAGGTCGCTGACTGTTTCAAGGTCGAGCGACGCGCCAGGGCGATGATCGCCGCCTATCGCCGGCAGAGCGATAACTTCGAAGTCTCGATCGAACTTCGTGACGACCTCCCTTCAGGGCTTCTGGTGTCGGGCAACCGCCTGTTGATTGCGCGCAGCACGCTGATGGCAGCACAGCGCGTCGATCCTCTTCTGTCGCACGAAATTGGTGTCCACCTGCTCACCTATTTCAATGGCTCGGCCCAAGGCTTGCGCCTCTTCCGGTCGGGTCTTTCCGGGTATGAGGGAATGCAGGAAGGACTTGCGGTCTTTGCCGAGTATCTTGCCGGCGGCATGACGTCCGATCGACTGAAGCTCATTGCAGGCCGTGTTGTCGGATGCGCTTCAATGCTCGACGGAGCGACATTTGCCGAGACTTACGCCATGCTCGTCAGCGACTACAATTTCTCCGAACCTACCTCTTTCAATCTTGCGCTGAGACTTTATCGCGGCGGCGGTCTTGCCAAAGACGCAATATATCTGCGCGGCTTGCTTGCCCTGCTCGATCATCTTGGAAAAGGAGGCGCGCTCGAGCCCTTCTGGATGGGAAAGATCGCAGCGTCCCATTTCAGCGTCATGCAGGAACTGGCAGAGCGTGGGCTTCTGCGCAGGCCGGCGGTCGATCCTCTTTTTCTCAACACGTTGGAAGGACGCGCACGGCTGGAACGGGCTCAAACCGGTATGCGCCCTCTCGACATGATCGAACCACAGGAGCCGTGAATGCGGATCGCGTTTTTTGTCAATTCCATCGAAGGCGAAGCCGCATACTACACGACGACGTCGCTTGCTCTGGCAGCGATCGCCCGTGGTCATGAGGTCTGCTATCTGACGCCGGGAGATTTCGTACTGCGGCCGGATGACAGCCTGATGATCCGGGCGACGACATTGAAGAGCGGCAGGATCAAGAAGGCGGATGCCTTGGTCAGCGCTCTGCAAGGCGAGCAGGCGGAAATTCAGACCATCAATATCAGCGAGGTCGATGTCCTCTTCCTGCGCAACGACCCCTCGGAGGATGCCGACGACCGGCCATGGGCGGCACATGCCGGTGCAATCTTCGGACGACTGGCAGCCGAGCACGGCGTGCTCACGGTCAACGATCCCGATGGCCTGGCACGCGCCCAGAACAAGCTCTACTTCCAAGGCTTTCCGGAGGCGGTTCGGCCGACTTCGCTGATTTCGAAGAGCATCGATGAGATCCGGGCCTTCATTGACGAGCAGAAGCAGGGGGTTATCCTCAAACCGCTGCAAGGTTCAGGCGGTAAGAACGTCTTCAAAATCGCCTCCAGCAAGGAGGCCAATCTCAACCAGATCTTCGAAGCGGTCAGCGGTGAAGGCTATCTGATTGCACAGGGTTATCTCCCCGATGCCACGGCCGGCGACATCCGGCTTTTCCTGATGAACGGCCGGCCATTGCAACGCGATGGTGCCTATGCAGCCTTCAGACGTGTGCCCGCAAAGGGCGAGGTCCGTTCCAACATGAACGCCGCAGGCACCGCCGCGGCGGTGGAAATTACGCCCCGTATCCTCGCCGTTGCGGAAAAGGTCCGACCCAAGCTCGTAGAGGATGGCATGTTCCTGGTGGGCCTCGACATCGTCGGCGAAAAGATCCTTGAGATCAACGTCTTTACTCCGGGAGGCCTGCCGGACATCGCGGAACTGCACGGAATTGACCTGTCCCCTGACGTTATCGAAGCGCTGGAGCATAAGGTGGAGATGCGAAAAAACTATGGAGGGCGTCTCGCCAACAGGATACTGGCCACGCTCTAAAATTGCCGACCAATGGTGTATACGCGGGGAACGGCCGCATCCGTTGAGCTTACTTCGGCGCCTTGCCCACCTGATGGCGGGAAAAAGGCGCTGAGCTGCGGGTCTATTCGAAGTGTTGTGATCCAACTCGTTGTGACATTGGGCGACGCTCCTCACTCGCCGTACCATTCACGCCGCCGTAAGGTCCGGCCCTTCACCCAAGACTGCTCGATTGCCGCATCGCCAGTATCTGGCGCAGCCGGACGTCACGCTCTCGGACCAATCGGTCGATCGGGAAGTTTGCGTAAGCACGTTCGACCGTCGTCGTCACCCGCTTTTGCAGATCCTCATCGGGTGACGGCGTCCCAAGTTCGCTCCAGAGCCTGTCCTGCATCGGGGCGAACATGTCCCAGAAGCCCCGCATGCCTCGGTCGCCACCTGCGAGCCGATAGGTGAGCAGCGGCCCCATCAAGGCCCATCGCAGGCCAGGGCCGTCGTTCGTCGTCGCCAGATCGTTGCATCGACTGCAAAACCCCTTAGTCTGCGCCGTCAGGTTTAGGGTGGACAATGCTGACACTGCGGCAAATCGAAGTCATACGCGCCATCATGGTCACAGGGAGCATCGCTGGCGCAGCCCGCCTTCTGAAGGTCTCAGCTCCAGGCATAAGCCGTCTGATGAAATATTCGGAGGATTCCCTCGGCGTGCGCCTCTTTGACCGTCGGGCAGGAAGATATGTGCCGACGCCCCAGGCGCGAAATATCTTCGATCTGTTGGACACCGTCCATCGCAAGATCGACGACCTCCAGTCCGCAGTTGCGGACCTGGGGCGCGGCAAAGGCGAGGAACTGCGCGTTGGATCGGTCCCAAGCATCGCCAATGTCATGGTGCCTCGCGCCATCGCGGCTCTACGGAGCAAATACCCGGACCTGTCACTGGACATCAACATCCTGAAGATAGAAGAGGCAATCGACTATCTGCTTCTCGGACGCGGCGAACTCGTCGCCATATCCTCCCGTTTCGACCACCCGCTGATCAGGTTCGAGCTGCTGGCGGAGGGCAGGCTTGTCTGTATCGTTCCGGAAACGAGTCCGCTGGCGAACAGGGATACGATCACGCCTCAGGAGATGGCGGCGCATCCGCTGATCGGGATCAACCCGAAGGACCCGTATGGCGCCAT
>DASUPM010000370.1:0-2340 GCA_036281095.1 Pseudorhizobium sp. | reverse complement strand
GCCACCCGCCGCACATCATCTGCTCGCAGCGGTCGACATCGACGTCCGGGCAAGTGTTATCGCACGTCGCAGGCGGCCAGCCGAGCGATCCCTTGACGCGTTCGACCTCGGCATCGGTGAGCCAGACCGTTTGCTTCGATCGCACCAGGCCAGCAAGTCCCTGCATCATGTGCATCTCGACATGGCAGTGGAACAGGAAATCGCCGCACAGCTCGTATTTCTTCGCCTTGGGGCGCTTGTCCTTCTGCTTGGCCCACAGGGCCGGAGGGAGCAGCAGTACGGGGGGCGCGACTGTGTCGACGACAAACGACTCGGCCGGTCCAATGCTTCGGATATCCACCGGCTGGCCGGCAAAATCCCAGCGCCCGCCGTGCGGATGGAAGTTGTGCCAGCCCATGCCGAGATCGAGGTTGAAGACGTACCAGCGGATCGGTTGACCCGCGCGCGCCTCGATCGTGGGCGTGTTGCCGACGAACGTACGGCCGTTGAGGCAGACGCTCGGGATGCCGGCTCCGTCTTCGACGATCACGTGGTCGCGCATTCCCGGCGTCCACCGCACCTTGCCGCCGGGGGCGATCCGCGCTTCCGCAGGATCGAAGACCATGTTCATCGGATCCGTGTCGTCGATCGCGACCGTCACTTCGGCGGCCTCACCGGCCGCGACGACCACCGTCCCCTGCATCTCCGGATGGATCGCGCAGTGATAGGAAACGGTCCCTTCCGGTCCGAAAGTGACCTCGAACGGTGGTGAGGCGGGGGTGAATGGCCCACTATTGAAGGCGGCGGTCCCCCGGCCCCGACTCATCTGGTGCAGGAAGATCGGGACATGGAGCATGTCCTTCTCGTGCGGATGCGGATGCGCGTAGCGCAGCTGTGACCATTCATCGAGAAAGTCGAGCACCGCGCGATGCTCCGGATCGCGGGCGCCGTGATGCCCGCCGCCACCGCCGTGTCCACCGCCGCCGCCGCCGTGTCCACCGCCGCCGCCGTGTCCACCGCCGCCGCTGCCCCCGTGTCCACCGCCGCCACCGTGCCCGTGGCCATGTTCATCGTCGTCGTCGTGCTCATGGCCGTGTTCGTGACCGTTCCCGTCACCGTGCCCTGCGCCGCCGTGGCCCGCATGACCACCGTGACCGATATGGCTTCCTGGATGTCCCGGATCCAGCTCGTCCTCGTCGTCCGTGGGTTTCTGGCAACACTTGTCCATCCAGTCCTTGACAAGTGGCGGGAGCGTGACGGTCTTCGGCGGGTGGTGATCCTTCGGAAGGACCACGATCCCGCCGAACAGACCGCGATTGACGCTCTCCGCGATGTGGCGGGAGTGATCGTGGAACGGCCACGCCCCGACCATGTCGGCCTTCACGTCGAAGCGATAGCGCCACATCTGCCCCGGGCAGATCTCATCCGACCGCCGTCCGTCGGGCGTCTCGGTGCCGAATGGCCAGGAGCCGTCTGAATCGATGCCGTATCGCAGGCCGTGCAGGTGAAAGCTGTGGGGCATCGTATCGGCATTGAACACGTCGATGATGAGCCGGTCGCCTGGGCGGACATAGATCACAGTGCCCGGCACGCGGTGCATGAAGATCGGCTCGTTCACATCGGCGAGCACGAGTTTGTCCGGCTTCGGCACGAGGTAGTCAGGATCGAGGTATTCGCGATACACGAGAGCCGTGAGTCGCCGCGCGTTGATCTCGGAGAGCGGGATGGTTGCGTCACGATGCCCGGAGTTGCGCATGCAGTCCTTGCGGTAGTTCGCGGCGGCGTGCGCGCTGGGCTCGACCGGGCTGTACCCGGCGATCTCTTCGATCCGTAGATAGACGTGTCGAATAGCCATAGTGCCGTAACGCTGGCGCGAGATAAGGGCGGTCGGCCAACTCTGTCAAGGAGGGATATGAGATCCAAACGGCCAATTCTGTCAAGGGGAGCTGCGGGCGTGCGTCGCTGGGGCGAAGGCTGGCGGCGTTCAGGGACCGGGGTGCAGTGCTGCGGGTGACGGGAGCACTGATCGCCGGTGTTTGCGGCGGCTGAGCAGAGGGTAGCGACGGCGGCAGAGCGCGCATTGGCGCAGGAATTTCGCTGCCGCAGTCGTCATGGCGCAAAGCTGGCGAGAGCGCGCCGCAGAGACGGCGCGGCGCCGCGGGTCGGGTGGTCAGTGCAGGGTCTGATCGAAGTCGAAGGCGAGCGCGGCGTCGAACTCGGGCGGGGCGCAGGCGACAGTTTTCCTGGCGGTCATAGCGGGCGGGAACCACCCGATCCCATTCCGAACTCGGAAGTGAAAACGCTCTGCGCCGATGGTAGTTTGGCCGTAGGCCAGGCGAGAGTAGGTCACTGCCAGGATCC
>DASUPM010000369.1:0-7149 GCA_036281095.1 Pseudorhizobium sp. | reverse complement strand
AGATCCGCAGGCGCGCCGTTGCGGCGGTACCAGTCGTCCAGCTTCGCCTGCATCTCGTCGCGCTTTTCAAGCAGCGCCCGATTCTTCGGCGCAAGGTCGTGGACGATCTGCGCAAACTGCGAAAAGAAGCGGTCGACATCCACGCCTGTCCCCGGGATCGCCTCCTGCACGAGGAAATCGTGCAGCTTCTGGTCGATTGCGAGCCCGTTTCTGTTGATGGGAGCCATGGGTGCCGTCCTCCGTGGTAATCGTTCTTGTTGTTCGCCAGTTTGCGCGGGCCGAACTCGCTGTCAATGCATCCCCGGACCGGCGCCGCCGGTTTACGGGAGAGTGGCCCGCGGACGACCGATGGCGGTCGCCACGATACGCGCCTCGAGAAGCCTCCGGCCGCCCTCGACCTCGGGCCGATCCAGTTCCTCGCTCAGGGTGACGACGGGCAGGGCGGCGCCGTCGGCGGAGGCCCGCAAAAGAGCTGCAGACCGCGCACGCTCGCGGGCCAGGTCAAGCGCCTCGATCTCCTCGGCCACGACCTGACTGTCGCCGGCGCCCGAGATCACGAAGCTTCCTTCGCCGGCAGCCGTCACCACCACCGTGGCAGCGGCGCGAACCTGTCCGACGACCGCGCCCACGGCATTGGCGACATCGGCATGCTGCGGGACGACCGGCTCCGCACCCAGCATCTCGGCGACTGCCGGATAATAGAGCGGCGCGGAGGCGCCCAGACCGACGAGCGGGCGGTCCAGCTTTACCGCGAAGCTGACGATGCCGGGGGTTCGCCTGAGGGCACGATCTATGGCCGGAGACGATGCATCCATCCCCGCACCGCCATCCTCGCCCAGGCAGGTCGCAAGAACGGCATCCGCGGACTGCCGCGTCAGGCGTGCCACCACCCTCTCCGCCAGATCTTCCGGCGAGATGCCAACGGGCCGCCCGGCACCGTCCTTCCTTCGTGCGGCGAGTTCAAAGCCCAGACGTGCGGCGCCCGCATCCCACTGATCCTGGCGCGAGAGCACATGCAGTGCGTCCGAGGGCGTAATCGCACTCAGATGCACCAGACCCCGCGCGACAAGATTATCCAGGACCGGCTGTCGAGACGCCGAGTGCAGCAGATCCGCAACCGCTTTCGGCTCGGAACCGATTTGCTGCAGCAGCGCCTGCTCCTGCGGCTTCAGCGCGTGGGCCTGTTCCAATTGGAAACCGGTCCTCACGGCGAAGCGGCCGTCGTGACGGCCGGCACGCGGCGCCCGGAACTGCTTTTCCAAAATTGCAGCAACAGCCTGCCGATGATGGTGGGCGAGCAGGCTGAGGGGCAGGACGCGGCGTGGACCCAGAGTGATGAGGGCCTTCAGTCCTTTGTCGTCGATATGGACCTCCGAATCTCCGCCGAGACCGAAAGCATGCAGAGCCACCGCCTCCACCATGGTCCTGTGCCCGCCGACGCCGGCGCCGTCCTCGGCGAGCCGTGGCAGCCCGCCCTCGAGCACGGCGATATCGGTGGTCGTTCCGCCGATGTCGGATACCACTGCCCGGTCGAGCTGCGTCAGGTAACGGGCGCCGACAAGGCTCGCCGCCGGCCCCGAAAGAATGGTCTCGATGGGCCGCAAGCGGGCCTCCCCTGCCGGGATCAGCGCACCGTCGCCGCGCACAACCATTAGCGGCGCCCCGATCCCGCGGAGCGTGAGGAAGCGTTCGCAGGCGCCGATCAACCGCTCGATGATTGGCACGAGCCTCGCGTTCAGCAGCGTGGTCAATGCGCGGCGCGGCCCTCCAAGTTTCGACGTCAGCTCATGGCTGCAGGTCACGGGCAGTTGCAGAGCGTCGTGCAGCCGGTCGCGTACGCAAAGCTCATGGGCGGGATTGCGAACCGCGAAATAGCCCGCGACCGCAAAGGCCGAGACCGATGCGCCCAGCTTCTCCACCGCCGCATCGACGGCAGCCAAATCCAAAGGCTGTTCGTTGCCGTGCACGTCATGGCCACCCGGAACGAAAACGACCGGGTCACTTCCGAGCGCTTCCTGCAGTCCTCCGCGTGCGAGATCCTGCTCCGAAAACCCGATCATGACCAGCGCGACACGGCCACCCTGCCCTTCCACCAGCGCATTGGTGGCAAGCGTGGTGGAGAGCGAGACCAGCCCGATCTCCCTCGGTTCGATACCGCTTTCAGCCAAAACCTTGTCTACGGCTCCCGCCACGCCCAAGGCCAGGTCGTGCCGCGTCGTCAGCGATTTCGCCTTGGCGATCACGCCGTCCGGCTCCCGGAAGATCACGGCGTCGGTATAGGTGCCGCCGGTATCTATGCCGAGAAGGTATGGTGATGACACGCAAAATTCCTAGTGAGCACTTTTCCGATCAATATCGCATGGCCGCCGACGATCAATTGGCTGAAGGAGACATCCGCTGTCGCAGGCTGACCCGCATCGGAAGGCCGTCGCGCGGCTGTGTCGTCAGCTTCTGCACCGGCCAGGGGTTCGTTTCCGGCGTAACGTGGAACCGGTAGCGGCTCATCAGAACCGCCAGCGCAATCACCGCTTCCTGCATGGCGAAGGTGGCGCCGATGCAGATGCGGGGGCCGGCTCCGAACGGAAGGTACTGGAAGCGGCTGATCTTGTCCCTGTTCTCGGGCAGGAACCGTTCCGGCATGAACGCGCGCGGTTTCTCCCAATAGAGTTCATGGCGATGCAGCGTCCACGGCATGATCAGGACCGTGACGCCCGCATTGATCCTCGCGGTGTTGCCGTCGGGACTCGTCCAAATGTCATCGGCGATCGCCGCGCGGTTAAGCGACGGCGCGGGAGGATAGAGGCGCAACGCCTCCTCGAAGGCCGCCTTCACCATCGGCATCCGGTCGAGCCACTCCACCGGCTCGACAGCCGAGCCCAGCACCTCGTCGATTTCCGCCTCCATGCGCTCGCGCACACAAGGCGTATTGGCGACGCAATAGAGCGTCCATGCCAGAGCACGTGCAGTCGTCTCGTGCCCGGCGCCGATGAAGGTGAGGATATTGTCCTCTATTTCGTCCCTCGTCAGTCCGTCCGGTCCAGCCAGCTGAAGCAGAAGCGTCAGGAAGTCCTGCGGCACGTCGTCCGACATCCTTCGGAGTTTCTCCTGGCGAAGCGCCATTGTGTTCGCGACGATCTGACGAAATTTGCCGAGCACCCGCTTGCCGCCGATGCGGGTGATCCGCGGCACCCAGGCCGGCGCCCGCAGGAGGTCCATCGGATCGACGCGCCCCATGCGGTGCAAGAGACTATCGACATCCTCGGAAAAATCATTGCTCTCTGTGACAATCTCGCCGGAGAAGAGCGTTTCGGAGAGGATGGCAAAGGTGAGTTCGGTCATGTCGACGGAGATATCGAAGATCCGGCCGTCTTCTCCGACACCCGCATACCTTTCTGCATACTCCTCGGATTTGCGCAGCATCTGACCGGCAAAGCCTTTCGAATGGCGCGGGGTGAAGACCGGCGCCATGGCTTTCCTAGACCGCTTCCAGACAGGACCCTCCGCCGTCAGCAGTCCATCCCTGAGGATCGGACGCAGGATGAGCTGTCGGATTTCGGACATCTCGTAATTGGTTGCATTGTCGACCAGAACGTGACGGATGAGCCCCGGGTCGTTGACGATCAGCGTACGTTCCTTGAAGAATTTCGTCTCGATCCACGGAAGCGTGTATGAGGGCACCCCCCACAGTTCCAGCGGGTTGTTCATGACCGTACGGATGATTTCCAGCCGCGATGGCGGGACCGTTCGGGGAATGGGAGCCGGCGGCACGAACGGTTCGGGGCGCGTGTCCATCGACCGTCCTCCTGCTGAGTTTCCTGAACTGGATATCAGGTTTCAGAGCAGCGATTTCAACTCGGAGAGCCTGTCGTTGATCAGCCAGCCATAGTAGTTTTCTTCCGGCAGACCCCCGCGCGCCCTCAGGGCCGCTGCACGCTGTGCCGACCCGCCGGTATTGTACAAGGTTGCGGTGATGCCGGGATTGGTCGAAATGTCCACGCCGGCAAGGGAGGCATAGTCGTCGATGGATTTCCTTATGGCCGCGGCCATGTAGGCCAGCGACTTGTCGGGATCCATGATCGCCTCGTACACGTCCGCCGCGCGGTTCTCGTCCAGCCGCGGATGGCCAGAGGTGCGTGCCACGATGTCGGACAGCATCAGCGCCGTCAGCGGGTTCACCTGCCCGAGGCCGAAGGTCTGCCCGGCATAGAAGGGCTGGAAGAAGACAGCGCTGAAGCGGTTGTCAGGGAAGGAAACGCCGCCGACCTTGCGGCCGCGAAATTCCTTTTCCCAGATCGCCTCGCGGCAGGTCCACAGGCTGTACGAATCCGGCTTTTCGTTGCACTTGTCGAACTCCGGACGGGCCACAAACTCGGCGATGGATTCGTCGCCATAGCCGAACCGGAACCGATCACCGGCATAGGCGGCGGCCTTTATGTAATAGGACTGCAGCCGGTCATAGGCGTCGACGTTATAGGTATGCTCGCCGACGATTGCGCCGATCATGTGGATCGGCGCAATGCCGTAATCCGCTGCAATCGCCTTGATCTTGGAGATCAATGCTCTGTCGGTGGCGAGAAGGTCGCGGATCTTGTCGTACTTGTCGTCGAACGTGGTGCGTCCTGCGCGCGTGCGCCGCACGGAAGCTCCCGGCACCCGAGGCTGCTCCACATGGCGGTTGCCTTCGGGAACAGGACGGACGCCGGCGGCATCGACCGTCGATACGTTGGTCAACGCCAGAAGAATTACCAGAAGAAGCCGCTTCAAGATGTAGAACCTGCAAATCGTGCGAAAGAGGCCGGGGCCGCGTCGAGATCCGACGGAGCGCCAACGTCGTCATACGCTCACAGAGCGATGGATGCCTTCCCTTATTGGAAGGGAAGGCATCCTGTCGAGGCAGTCCTGTTCAAAATGCCGTCAGGAGCAGCAAGCCCCTTCCAGGCGTTGCTTCTGCGCCACGCCTACAAGATGTAGCGCGACAGGTCCGTATCGGCGGCCAGATCGCCCACGTGCTCGCGCACGTAATCCGCGTCGATGGTGACTGTGCTGCCACCCCGGTCGGGCGCATGGAAGGAAATTTCGTCCAGAACACGTTCCATGACCGTCTGCAGGCGGCGGGCACCGATATTCTCAACCGACGAGTTGAGATGGACCGCGACGTCGGCCAGCGCATCGATGGCATCCTCGGTGAAATCGAGATGAAGCTGCTCGGTCTCCATCAGCGCCTTATACTGGCGGATCAGGCTTGCCTCCGTCTCGGTCAGGATCCGGCGGAAGTCCTCCTTGGTCAGCGGGCGCAGCTCCACCCGGATCGGCAATCGGCCCTGAAGTTCCGGCAGCAGATCGGAAGGCTTGGCAACGTGGAACGCGCCGGAAGCGATGAATAGGACATGGTCGGTCTTCACCGGGCCGTATTTCGTGGCGACGGTGGTGCCTTCGACGAGCGGCAGGAGATCCCGCTGCACGCCTTCGCGCGAGACGCCGGCGCCAAGCCCACCGTCCCGGGCGGCAATCTTGTCGATCTCATCGAGAAATACGATGCCGTCGTTTTCGACTGCCCGGACGGCCTCGCGCTGGATGACCTCGTTGTCGATCAGCTTGTCGGACTCGTCACGGATCAGCTCGCCGTAGGATTTGGAAACGGTGGTGCGGACCTTCTTGGTGCGACCGCCCAATGCCTTGCCGAACATTTCCGAAAGGTTGAGCACGCCGATATTGGCGCCCGGCATGCCGGGAATTTCGAAGCCCGGCATGCCGGAACCGGTCTCGGCGACCTCGATCTCGATCTCCTTGTCGTCCAGCTCACCATTGCGAAGCTTCTTTCGGAAGCTGTCGCGCGTAGCCGGCGAGGCCGTCGCTCCGACAAGGGCGTCGAGCACTCTTTCCTCAGCACTCATGTGCGCTTTGGCCTGAACCTCCGCGCGCTTCTTCTCGCGCACGAGACCGATCCCCACTTCGACCAGATCCCGGATGATCTGTTCGACGTCGCGGCCGACATAGCCAACCTCGGTGAATTTCGTTGCCTCGACCTTGATGAAGGGGGCGCCTGCAAGCTTGGCAAGGCGGCGCGAGATTTCGGTCTTACCGACGCCGGTCGGACCGATCATCAGGATGTTCTTCGGCATTACCTCGTCGCGCAGGCTCTCGTCGAGCTGCTGGCGCCGCCAACGATTGCGCAACGCGATGGCGACAGCACGCTTTGCGTCGTGCTGTCCGATGATGTGCCGATCGAGTTCCGATACGATCTCTCGGGGGGAAAAATTTGTCATGATGCTTCGTTCGCTTTCGGATCGTGTTGCATGATCAGCACATCGTTGCCGGCTCGACCTTCAAGTTCCGGAACGGGCCGGAAACCTGCCCGGAAATAGGCGCGAACCGCACGAACATTCGCCGGATCAGGGTCTATGATGATGGTCTCGTGACCGAGGCCGTGGAGCATGGCGACGAAATTTCGCAGCGCCGCAGACCCCAGTCCCACACCGAGCTTGTCCGCTTCGCCGATCGACAGATCGACACCGACGGCCTCGGATGGCAGCTCCAGCAGCCAGGGATGGTCCTTTATCCATGCCTCGTTCTGGTGATGCCCGAGAAACCAGTACTGAATGTAGCCGACCGGCTCGGCATCGTAGACGATGATGAACGGACGGGTCGTATCCTTCCCCTCCACCATGTCCCGGATGAAGCCGAATTCCTCGTCCGGATCGCCCCACCATTCCAGCAGGTGCGGAGCGTTCAGCCACGCGCGGAGCAGCGGGTAATGGGCCTGCTCCACCGGTACGAACCCGATTCTGGCTGGATCAATCGGCGTCAAGTTGCTCCACCACGAGATTATGGTTCGTGTAGACGCAGATTTCGGCGGCGATATCGAGCGCCGTGCGGGCGATCTCCTCGGCGGATTTATCGCTCTCCATCAGAGCGCGCGCAGCCGCATAGGCATAGTTGCCACCGGACCCGATGGCAATCGCACCATGCTCCGGCTCCAGAACGTCGCCGTTGCCGGTGACCGCGAGCGTGATCGTCTTGTCGGCCACCAGCATCATCGCCTCGAGATTCCGCAGGTATTTGTCCGTCCGCCAGTCCTTGGCGAGTTCCACGGCGGCCCGCATGAGCTGGTCGGGGTATTGCTCGAGCTTTTTCTCGAGCCGCTCGAAC
>DASUPM010000368.1:0-2783 GCA_036281095.1 Pseudorhizobium sp. | reverse complement strand
TTACAGCCTGATCGGCGACATCATTCGACTTCGTAAAGCCAGAGGGTTAACTCAAGCACAATTAGCCGCGATGGTGAACACGAAGCAGCCGGCGATCGCGCGCCTCGAGTCCGGCCGCGTCACGCCGAGCCTGGAAAGCGTGGAAGCCATTGCCGATGCACTCGGCGCCCAATTCGTCTGTCGGCTGGAGCCCCAAGGGGGTAGTCCGAAGTCACGGGGCAAACAGAAGGCGAACGCGGCCAGGCGTTAGCGCACCGGTAGACATCGCATACGGCGGAACTTTCGGATCGGCAGTTACGTATCTATAGATGCCGGCAGGCGAGGCCCGCCCGCTGTCCTGCTTTCTCGCAAGGTCGCAGGACAGCCACCGGCAGGTGTCTCTCCTTTCCGCGCATGGGGTGCACCCTGCTACTCCCTGCCGGCATCACCTCCCACCCCGCCGCTCCGCCCCTCTGCCGTGATCCGCGGCCAGCAGCACGGCCCTACCTATAATCGACTTGCCCTGAGAAGGAAGGAGTGACGTTGGCTTTTGACCTTTTCTCCCGTCAGAAACAACAGCGTGAGCAATACGGCGACCGCCTACCGCCGGGCCAGAAGCTGGTCGAGGGCTGGCCCGTGCTCTCGTACGGCGCCACGCCGCGGATCAAGCTGGAGGACTGGCGACTGAGGATCGGCGGGTTGGTCGAGGAACCGATCGAATTCACGTGGGACGAGTTCCTAGCGTTGCCGCAGACAACGATCACGTCGGACATTCATTGCGTGACTCACTGGAGCAAGTTCGACAACGAATGGGAAGGCGTACTCTGGCAGGACCTGATCAAGGACGTGAAAGTGGAGCCGGAAGCGCGGCACATCATGCAGCACAGCTACGGCGGCTATACGACCAACGTGCCGATCAAGGACATGGAGCAGCCGGGCGTGATCTTTGCCCACAAGCACAACGGCAAGCCGCTGGAGGCCGACCACGGCGGGCCGATGCGGCCGGTGGTGCCGCACCTCTACTTCTGGAAGAGCGCGAAGTGGCTGCGGGGCATCGAGTTCATGGCCGAGGAGAAGCCGGGCTTCTGGGAGATGTACGGGTACCACATCTATGGCGACCCCTGGAAGGAAGAGCGTTACTCGTAAAGGGAGCCGTCAGGAGGCGGCGGCGAGCGACGCCATCGTCTCCAGGAACCGTTCCGTTTCGTCGTCCGCAGGATCGCGGGGCGCAATGGGAATCAGACGGTTGACGCCGACTTCAACGAATCGTTTCACTGTTTCGGAATTAACGCCTGAGCCGTCTCGTGTCGGACGCGGGGTGACGCTGATCTCCAGGTCGCCCAGCGCGGCGGGGCGCTCGTAGCGTTCCGCTGCCTTGCGCAGCGAAGCTACGGCCTGCTGGGTGTCCTCAACTGTCATGGCGAAGCCATACCAGCCGTTGCCCTGCTCGACCGCGCGGCGGAAGGCTGAGCGGCTACGGCCGCCGATGTGGATGGGCGGCGTCGGCTTTTGCAACGGCTGAGGCCGTGACTGGATGTCGCTAAAGGAGACGAACGTGCCGTCGTAGTGCGGTGTGTCCGAGGTCCAGATCTCGCGCATGGCTGCGAGGTACTCGTCGGTCACGCGGCCGCGCTCCTCGAAGGGTGCGCCGAGGGCGCGGAACTCGGGCTCGAGATAGCCAACGCCGATTCCGAAATCCAGGCGGCCGCCGGAGAGTACGTCGAGGCTGGCGAGCTCCTTGGCGAGCACGAGAGGGTTGCGTTGGGGGAGGATGATGATGCCGGTGCCAAGGCGGACGGTCCTGGTGGCGGCTGCGAGGTATGTCAGGGCGACGACCGGATCAAATGCGTCGTCCAGCGGCGCCATCGGCGAGGGTGGGCGCTGCGGATCGGGCAGCACGACGTGCTCGCCGCACCAGATCGACTCGAAACCGGCCGCCTCGGCCCTGGTAGCCAGATCAGCCGCAGCCTGAGGACTGGCGTAGCCGTACATGTTCAGGCCGAAGAGTCCGAATTTCATCTGTATTACCTCCGAACCATCGTACGCCGAGTGGAGCCGCGAACCTGCGCAAAGCTGGCGAAATCGAGACTGAACGCGGCAGGTCACGATAATTGAAGAGTGACGGTGAGCCTCGACGACATCGACCGCAGACTGCTGAACGAAGTACAGGGTGCGTTCCCGCTGGCCGCGCGGCCCTTTGCGGAGCTCGGCGAGCGCCTTGAGATGCCAGAATCCGACGTGATCGAGCGACTGCGGCGGGCCCGTGAGACCGGAGTGCTACGGCACCTGAGCGGGATCTTCGACGTCTTTCGCATCGGTTATCGCAGCACGCTTGTGGCGATGCACATTCCTGACGGCCGGCTCGACGAAGCGGCCGCGGTGATCTCGGCACACCCGGCGGTCAGCCACAACTACGGGCGCGAGCATTTCTTCAACCTCTGGTTCGTAATTGCCGTGCCACGATCGGCCGACATGGAGGGCATCATCGCCGGGCTGGGGAGGCGAGCCGGTTCGGCAAGGACGATCATTCTGCCGGCGCTGAAGCTCTACAAGATCGACGTCGAATTCGACATGGTCGGCGGCGCCGGCAAGATGACGCGACGCAACGGCCAGCGCTCGAAGCCGCGTCGAGAGCTGACCACTGACGAGATCGCGATCATCCGCGAGACCCAGCAGGACCTGGCGCTGGTGAGCGAGCCGTTCGAGCGGCCGGCGGCGAAGTTGGGCCACAGCGTGCCCGAACTGCTGACCCGGCTCGAAGCGATGCGCGAGGAAGGAATAATGCGGCGTTTCGCGGGCGTCCT
>DASUPM010000367.1:0-11501 GCA_036281095.1 Pseudorhizobium sp. | reverse complement strand
CATCAGCGGTGAGTTGCCGCCATGGGCGTTCAGCATCACGAACTTCCGGATTCCTTGCCGATGCAGGTCTCCGGCAATGCCGAGCCAGCGGCTCACCGCCTCGTCGAAGCGGAGCGTCCTCGTTCCCAAGACATCCATGTGCTCGACCGAATAGCCGACCGGCTCCACCGGAAGAAAGGTTGCCGGCAGGGGCGTGGGCATGGCCGCGACCAGTCTCCGGACCAGTCCTTCGGCGATCAGCGTGTCGGTGTCGAACGGCAGGTGCGGGCCGTGCTGCTCGTGGGCGCCGAGCGGCAGCACGGCGATCCAGCCTTCGCGTGCGGAGATCGGGACGGCCGGATCAATGTCCTGGAAGTACGGCGGCGGATGGGGCATCTGGCGATCGAATCCCGGTTTCGATATGGGTAGAGGTGCAACCATACAGGCAGGACGCGGCAGGCATAAAGACCGGAGGAGGCGATGGGCAAGAAGAAGAACGGCAAAAAGGCCAAGCCGGACAAGAAGAAGGAGTTCGATCATCTTCCGGCAGGCGAGCTTGCGACCGCCGTGACCCAGGCAGCCCGCTCGCTCCGCACGGCCCTAAGCCGCAGCCTCGCCGATATCGGCCTCTATGCCGGACAGGACGGCGTCATCCTGGCCCTTGCGGAAGAGGACGGGCTGACGGCAGGGCAACTGGCAGCACGCCTCGGTGTCAAGGCGCCGACGATGACCCGCACGGTCGGCCGCATGGAGGTGCAGGGCTTTCTGGCACGGCAGGACGATCAGGGCGACGGCCGCCTGACCAAGGTGTTTCTGACGGACCAGGGCCGGTCGACGGTCGAGCAGATCGAACGCAGCGTCGCCGGCTGCTGCGCCCTTGCCGCGGAGGATTTTACCGAAAAGGAGGTCCGGTCGCTGCTGCGCCTGTTGAACGCCATGGATCGCAATCTTCAACAGCCTTCCCCCGGCTCTCCGTAATCGGGTTTCAAAATGGTTGCGAATTCCCGTTAAAGAATTTAAACGGCTTTAAACCCGGCCGTGCGCCGGTATCTGCCTGGCCGGAGGGGACGTGGCGCAAAAGATCAAGCTGTCGACGATCGCCGAGAGCCTCGGATTGTCCACCGCCACCATATCGCTCGCGCTGCGCGACAGCCCGCTGGTCGCGGCTGATACGCGCGAGAAGATCAAGGAACAGGCCCGGGCGCTCGGCTATATCTACAACCGCCGCGCCGCCAGCCTCCGGACCTCCCGGTCCGGGATCATCGGCGTCGTCGTCCATGACATCATGAACCCGTTCTACGGGGAAATCCTCAAGGCGATCGAGAGCGAGCTCGACCGCAGCCGCCAGACCTTCATCCTGTCCAACCATTACGACTCCGTCGAAAAGCAGCGTACGTTCATCGAGACGCTGCTGCAGCTCGGCGGGGACGGGGTCATCATGTCGCCCGCCATCGGCACGCCGATCGAGGACGTGAAGCTTGCCGAGACGAACGGGATGCCGGCGATCCTCGTGGCCCGCTCGATGGAGGGGGTCAACCTTCCCATGTATCGCGGCGACGACAGCTACGGCATATCGCTCGCTACCAATCACCTCATCGGCCTCGGCCACCGCGTCATCGCCATGATCGGCGGCACCGACCAGACATCGACGGGCCGCGACCGCTACCAGGGCTATGTCAACGCTTTGCGCAAGGCGGGCATCGAGGTCGATCCCAACCTGCGCATTCCCGGTCCGCGATCGAAGCAGGGCGGCTTCGAGGCGGCCGTGCATTTCCTGTCGCTGCCCCAGAAGCCGACCGCCGCCGTATGCTGGAACGATCTCGTCGCCATCGGACTGATGAACGGCATCGCCCGCGCCGGCCTCGTGCCGGGTCAGGACATCTCCGTCACCGGCTATGACGATCTGGAGGAAGCGTCCATCGCCACGCCGGCGCTGACGACGGTGTGGAACGGCCAGAGCGAGGTCGGGCGGCTTGCGGCCCGCGCGCTTCTCGACCGTCTCGCCGGAAGCCACGAGCCGGACGGCATCCATCTCATCAAGCCGGAGATGCGCATCCGCCAGTCCACCGGCATTCACAGACCCCGCAGCTAAGACCAGGGAGGAGACTTCATGTCCGACAAATCCGTTGCCGTGCTCGTACCGGGCCGCATCCATCCGCGCGTGCTGGAACGGCTGCACGAGACGTTCGAAGTCGTGTCCGTGCCGATGGGACCGGCAACCGAGATCGATCCGGCTGTCCGTGAGCGCATCCGCGGCGTGGCGGTTTCCGGCGTTCTGGACAACAGCTGGATCGACGTCCTCCCGAACCTCGAGATCGTCTCGAACTTCGGCGTCGGCTATGATGGTGTCGATACGAAGAAGGCGGTGGAGCACGGCATCGTCGTTACCCATACTCCGGACGTGCTGAACGACGAGGTGGCCGACACCACGATCGCGCTGCTGCTCAATACCGTCCGCCAGTTTCCGAAGGCGGAGAACTACCTGCGCGAGGGGCGCTGGAAGGGCGAAGGGCCGTTTCCGCTGACGCCGCTTTCCCTGAAGGGCCGCAAGGTGGGCATTCTCGGCCTCGGCCGCATCGGTCTGGAGATCGCCAAACGGCTCGAACCGTTCAAGGTGAAGATCGGCTACCATACCCGTAACCGCCGCGAAGGCGTTGCCTATACCTATTACCCTTCACTGAAGGCGATGGCCGAAGATGTGGACACCCTGATTTCGGTCGTGCCGGGAACGGCGGCCACACACCGGATATTCACCTCGGAGATATTCTCCGCTCTCGGCCCGAACGGTGTCTTCATCAATGTCGGGCGCGGCACCAGCGTGAACGAGGACGACCTGATCGCCGCGCTGAAGAACGGCACGATCGCGGCCGCCGGGCTCGATGTCTTCTACGATGAGCCGAACGTGGCCGCGGAATTCCTCGACCTTGCGAATGTCAGCCTGCTTCCGCACGTCGCCTCGGCCTCGGTTCCGACCCGCAATGCCATGGCGGACCTCGTGGTCGACAACCTGATCGGCTGGTTCCGGGAGAAGAAGGTCATCACGCCCGTGCCGGAAACGCCCGCCGCGACGTGAGGGGGCAAGCCTGCCGCCGGAGCGATCAGCGGACCGCGGCCAACGGTGTTGGTTGAACCGCCGCGGGAGCCTTGCCCGCGGCGTAATCCCTGACGGCATCGCCAAAAGCCGAGAAGAGGGCGCGCGAGGGCGCATCCGTCTCCGCCCAGTATTCCGGGTGCCATTGCACGCCGACCGCGAAGTTCCTGGCGTCGATAACCGAAACGGCCTCGATCGTCCCGTCTTCCGCCGTCGCCTCCACCCGGAGGCGCGGCGCCGTCTGGCCGATCGCCTGCCGGTGGAGCGAATTCACCTGCACCTCGCCGGAAAGCCCAAGGTAGCGGGCGATGCATGTATCCTTCTGGACAAAGACCGGCTGGCGGATTGCGTACATGTGGTCGCGCTCCGGGACGTTCGGCTTGCGGTGATCCCACATGCCGGGCTGATCCTGGATCTCCGTCGCGAGTGTTCCTCCCAGCGCGACGTTGAGTTCCTGGATGCCGCGGCAGATCGCCAGCAGCGGAATGCCCCGGTCGATGGCGCGCCGGATGAGCGGCAGCGATGTCGCGTCGCGTGCCGTATCGAATGGGCCGTCGGCCCCGGTCGCTTCCCGCCCGTAAAGCGACGGATGGACGTTCGTTGCAGAGCCGGAGACCAGAAGCCCATCGACGCGGTCGAGGATCGCATCGATCTCGTTTCCGTCGTCGAAAGCCGGCACGATGAAGGTCATGACCCCCGCAACCTTCAGCGCCGCCTTCAGGTACTGATTGGGGGTCGCATGCCACAGGGCGCCCTCGACCTCGCGGATATCGGCGGGAACGGCAACGACGGGTTTGGGCATGGCAGGTCTCCGAAGCATATGACGTGTTTGTCGCGCCGGATCGGATGGCCGTCAAGCGGCTGGAGGCCCGCTTTCGCCCGGTCTTCCTGGTCGTCAGGCAGTTGCGACCATCGGACCATTCATCACCACCTGCACGTCAGCCGACCCCACCGCTGAAACGGACGACGGCTGCGAGCGAGGAACGCGCCGCCACGACCTGATTGCCGGGTAGTGAGACCCGTGTCACAATAACAACCGGCCTGCGAGGTTCGTCAAACAACCGCTTCAAGGCGTCCTGCAAGCGCGTCCAGCTCCCCGCCAGCCTGCTGTGCTGGTATGGGTTCTTGGGAGTTGGCTTTTGATAGTTGTTAAGCAAGGGGTGAAAAACCCTGCGTTCTTGAGGGCAGCAAACGGCATAAGCACCTAAAATTAAGGGGTTGCAGCGAAGGGTGACGCTGAATCGAGGGACGAACCCTATGAAGGCGCAGGATGCGGGGACGCTGCCGACAGATGTCTATCTGTCCTTTGTCAGCTCCCTGTTTGGAAATCGCGGGACGCTTTTCACGGGGATGGTCGTCCATTTCCTCTCGTGCATGCTCGTCTACGGCTATTCCGGCGCATCCTTCTACCTGTGGCTTGCCGCCGTCTTTGCCTGTGTCTTCGCATATCGCCTGTACTGGTTCCGCCGCTTCGACCAGGTCGACAAGAGCACGCTCTCCTTTGCCGACATCGCCGCCTGGGAGGTGAGCTACGTCTACGGCGCAGCGGCGACGGCCCTCCTGCTCGGGATCGCCAGCGGCTACGCCGTCATGGTGCTGCACGATACCTTCGCGGCCTTCATGTGCATCGCGGTGACCATGGCATCGATGGTTTCGATCGTTGGCCGGAACTACGGCTCGCAGCTTGCTGTCAATCTCCAGACGCTCGGCTGTTGCGTGCCGATCATCGTCGCCTGCCTTTTCACGCGCGAAGTTCATCTGATCCTGATGTCGCTTCTGCTGATCCCCTTCGGGCTGACCACGCGATCCATGGCGAACGGCGTCCGTGACTTCCTCTACAAGAACGTCCTTGCCTCCCGCGAGCTTGCGCGCATCGTCGACCGGTTCGACACGGCCTTGAAGACGATCTCCCACGGTCTGATCATGGTCGACCCGCAGGGGCTCATCCAGGTCGCAAACCGGCGCGCGCCGGAACTGCTTCGCCTGAAGAACGAGGGGCGCCTCGAGGGACAGGCACTTCTGCCGCTGATGGAGAAAAGCCTCGGATCGTCCTTCGAAGACGTCAGAAACGCGATTGAAAAGGCGGAAGGCAACGAGGGGGCAGGGGCTCTCGTCCGGCTCCCGGACGCGTCGCATCTGGAGTTCAAGGCCAGCCGGCGGACCGATGGCGGAATGGTGCTGATCTTTGAAGACGTGACCTCCCGCATCCTGGCGGACGAAAAGATCCGGCACATGGCGCGTTATGACGCGCTGACGGGGCTTCCGAACGTCCAATACTTCCGCGAGCTCTGCGAGGCTCATCTGGCCGGGGATGTCGGGACTGCAGCGCTGCTTCTCCTGGACGTGGAGGGCTTCCGGCACGTGAACGACGTGCGCGGGCACCGGGTCGGCGACGGGGTTCTGCAGAGTATTGCCGATTGTCTCGCCGGCAGGTCCGCCGCCGCCGTCATCGTCGGGCGCATGATCGGCGACCGCTTTGCCGTTCTGGCGAGCGGAGATTCCGAGTTTGCGGTGCTGGAGCGGATCACGGAGCTCCACGCCGCATTGCAGACGACCCACAAGGCCGGGGATCACAGCATTCCCCTCTGCCTGAACGGCGGCTATGTCATCCTTTCTCCGCAGAATGTCGACATGGAAGCCTGGCAGATCAAGGCGGATCTCGCGCTCAACGATGCGAAGGTGAGGGGCAACGGCACCCTGAGCGCCTTCCGTCCGGAGATGGACGCCATCTATATCGAGGGGCAGAAGCTGCGCGCAGACCTGCGGCAGGCTCTGCGCGAGAAGGACCTCTCCGTCGTCTACCAGCCGATGTACCGGCCCGACGGTTCGATGATCGAAAGCTGCGAAGCTCTGGTCCGCTGGAGCCATCCGGAGAAGGGAGCGATCTCGCCGAACATCTTCGTCCCACTGGCGGAGGAGATGGGGCTGGTGTCGGAAATCACCCGGTTCGTCATCGACCGGGCCTGCCACGACTGCGCCACATGGCCGGCTCCCGTTGCCGTTTCGGTCAACCTCTCCGTGCACGATCTGCGCGGCGACGACGTCGTCGCCTGGATTTCCAGTGCTCTCGCCCGCCATGACCTGCCGGCGGAACGCCTGCATGTCGAGGTGACCGAGAGCTTCTTCATGGACGAGCCGGCCGCCGTCTGCGCCATCCTCGAGCAGTTGCGGCGGATGGGCGTAACGATCTCCATCGACGATTTCGGCACGGGCTTTTCCAGCCTGAGCTACCTCGATTCGCTGCCGCTCGATGTCGTCAAGATCGACCGTGCTTTTGTGCGTGATATCGGCAGCCAGCCCCGGCGGATGAAGCTTCTGCGCGGCATCGTTCAGCTGACCCGCGAACTCGGTCTGAGGGTGGTGATCGAAGGCGTGGAAACCAAGCAGCAGCTTGCGCTGATCAACAAGCACGGGTTTGCCGATATCATCCAGGGCTACGTCTTCTCCGCTCCCGTTTCGCCCTGCGAGATAGCGGCTCTGCTCGGCGGCGAGGGACGCCGGCAAGAAGCTGCCGGCGGCGTCTGACGCTCGTTCTTCCCAGAGAAAATCCATGAAAACCTGCCCCGTTCCGGTCCTTCCGTGACGGCGGGGCGGTTAACCATGTTTCTTGGAAGTTTGGTAACTTTGGCCGCAAGTATTGCGGCGCTTTTCCATTTCAGCGTTAATCGAGACTTAATGTCATGGGTATTGCGTCGTCATGGATCAGGTTCTGTCCGAAGGCAGTTTCAGCCAAAAACTTTTGAATGTTCTGGATCGCATCGAGTATCGCCGGATCGAGAACCAGGAGGATTTCGAGGCGATCGCCCAGCTCCGCTACAAGGCCTACAAGGCGCGGGGTGTCCTGCCGGTGTCGGCGGTCAGCATGCTGGAGGAGATCGACTTCGATCCCCAGGCCTATGTTTTCGGCGTGTATTACTACGAGGAACTGATCAGCACCCTCAGGGTGCACTACGTGACGCCGGATCATCGCGTCTGCCAGTCGAGCGGCATCTTTCCGGACGCGGTCAACGCCTTCCTCGATGCGGGGATGACGCTGATCGACCCCGCGCGTTTCGCGGCCGACCCCGACGTGGTGGGCGAGCTTCCGTCGATTTCCTACCTGACGCTTCGCCCCAGCATCATGGCGGCGATCTATTTCGATGCGGACCGCGTCCTCCAGCATATCCGGCCGGCTCACGCAGCCTTCTATCGGCGGGTCTTCGAGGCCGACACGGTCGTGCCGGCGACCATGACCGAAACCTACGGCTTCGACCTCACCCTGCTCGCCTCGCGCCCGAGGGAGGTCCGCCCGAAGCTGATGAAGCGCTATCCGTTCTTCGATTCGGAAGCTTACGAGCGCCGGATGATGTTCGATCGTTCCCCGCTCAACGGCATGCTGCCGCTGACTGTTCTTCCCACCGCCCGGTTCGCGCAAACCAACGCACGCGCCGCCGGCGCTCCTCTCGCGTGACCGAGACAGCCGAACGCCTGCGCCACAAGGTGCCATTGCGCTTTCCGGCCGCTTTGTGTAAGGCCTGAACCAATGCTCCGGGCGGCTCCGCAGGCGATTCCGGTCGGGCAATAAAGGGTTTTCGAGGCCGTTGCCGCGCCTGATCGGCGTGTGCGTGCCGCGCAAGGGAGACGACATATGGACAACCACAGCACCGGCCCCATCGAGACAGGCGCTTCGATGGACTATCCGCAACACGAGAAGACCTACGACATGTTCCTGGCGCTGACGAAATGGTGCACCATGAGCATGGTCATTCTGTTGATCGCGATGGCTGCCGGCTTCTTCGGCGGCGCCGGTTTCTTCGGGTCGCTCATCCTCTTCATCGTCCTTCACGCCGCCGGCTTCTACCTGCTTCGCTAGGCCTTCTGCCGAACGGAGTCTGAGGAGAACGGGCACGACGTCGTCGTGTCCGCGAGGTGAGAGACCGGGAGGGGTATGTCTTGGCGAAATCGGTTTTCATTCCCCGCGAAAAGGCGGGAGAGCAACGGGTTGCGGCTTCCGTCGAGACGGTCAAGCGTCTGACGGGCCTCGGCTTCGAGGTCACCGTCGAGGCCGGCGCCGGCACGGCGTCGGGCATTCCTGACGGTGAATACGAAGCGGCAGGCGCGCGCATCGGCAGTGCAGCGGGCGCCGCAGAGGCCGAGATCGTGCTGAAGGTCAACCGGCCGGACGGGCAGGAGATCGCATCCTACAGGCCGGGCACCGCCGTCTTCGCGACAATGGATCCCTACGGCAACGAAGCGGCGCTCGCCGCCATGGCGCGCGCCGGCATCACGGCCTTCGCGATGGAGCTGATGCCGCGCATTACCCGCGCCCAGTCGATGGACGTGCTTTCCTCGCAGGCGAACCTGGCGGGATATCGCGCCGTCATCGATGCGGCGCATGAGTATGGCCGCGCACTGCCGATGATGATGACCGCCGCCGGAACCGTGCCGGCCGCCAAGGTTTTCGTCATGGGGGCAGGAGTCGCGGGCCTGCAGGCGATCGCCACGGCCCGCCGCCTCGGCGCCGTGGTCTCAGCGACGGACGTGCGCCCCGCGGCAAAGGAGCAGGTCGCCTCCCTCGGCGCCAAGTTCATCGCCGTCGAGGACGATGAATTCAAGGCTGCGGAGACCGCCGGCGGCTACGCCAAGCAGATGTCGGACGCCTATCAGGCCAAGCAGGCGGCGCTGGTTGCGGAGCACATCGCCAAGCAGGACGTCGTCATCACCACGGCTCTCATTCCGGGCCGCCCGGCGCCGCGTCTGGTGACCCGCACCATGCTCGCTTCGATGAAGCCCGGCTCCGTCGCCGTCGACCTCGCCGTGGAGCGTGGCGGGAACGTCGAAGGATCGGTGAAGGGCGAGATCGCGACGGTCGAAGGTGTCAAGGTCGTCGGCTATGCCAACGTGCCCGGCCGCGTTGCGGCTTCCGCCTCGGCGCTCTATGCGAAGAACCTGTTCGTCTTCCTCGAGAGCATGGTGGACAGGGAGACCCGGGAGTTCCGGATCGATCCGGAGGACGAACTTGCCAAGGCGACAATGCTGACGCATGGCGGCCAGGTGGTGCATCCGAATTTTGCCGAAGCGGCTGCGGCAGCCGCGCCGGTGGCGGGCTCCGCTCCGACGGAGCCGGCCGCTTCGAAGCCGACGCGCAAAGCCGCAAAGCCGGCCCCTGCGGTGCCTGACGACCCGTCCGCCGACAAGCCGGCCGACAAGCCCAAGCGGCCACGCAGGAAGGCCGAAACTGCCAAGCCGGACGAGAAGGAGGGGCTTTGATGGCGAGCGAGGTTATGAATTCAGCGCTGGAGAAGCTGGACCAGGCGGTAGAGGCGGTGAAGCTCGCCGCCGATCAGGCGCCCGACGCCATGGCTGCTGCAGCGCACGGTGTTTCGGGCGGTGCGATCGATCCCTTCGTCTTCCGCCTTGCCATCTTCGTGCTGGCGATCTTCGTCGGCTACTACGTCGTCTGGTCGGTGACGCCGGCGCTCCATACTCCCCTGATGGCCGTGACGAACGCGATCTCCTCGGTGATCGTCGTGGGTGCGCTGCTTGCCGTCGGCGTCTCCGCCAGCGGATACGCGACGGGCTTCGGCTTCGTCGCGCTGGTGCTGGTGTCGGTGAACATCTTCGGCGGCTTCCTGGTGACCAGCCGGATGCTCGCCATGTACAAGAAAAAAGATCGCTGAGGGTCCTGCGGAGATGTCACAGAACCTTGCAGCGTTTCTCTACCTCGTTTCCGGCGTGCTCTTTATCATGGCACTCCGGGGGCTCTCCCATCCGACGACAAGCCGCAAGGGCAATGTCTACGGCATGGTGGGCATGGGTATCGCCATCGGCACGACCCTGCTTCTGGCGACGCCGAGCTTCGGCGGCTTCATCCTGATCGCGCTGGCGCTCGCGCTCGGAGGCGGCGCCGGCGCCTATATCGCCCGGACCATTCCGATGACGGCGATGCCACAGCTCGTCGCCGGCTTCCATTCGCTGGTCGGCCTTGCTGCCGTGATGGTCGCCGCGGCGGCGCTCTATGATCCCCAGTCCTTCGGGATCGGGCTGGTCGGCGAGATCCACGGCCAGGCCCTCGTCGAGATGGCGCTCGGGGCCGCGATCGGTGCGATCACCTTCACCGGCTCCGTCATCGCCTTCCTCAAGCTCGACGGCCGCATGTCCGGCAAGCCGATCCTTCTGCCCTACCGGCACGCCATCAACATCGGGCTGCTGGTGCTGATCGTCGTCTTCATGATCGGCCTGGTGCAGACCGAAAGCCATGCGGACTTCTGGCTGATCGTGGGGCTGGCGCTTGCGCTCGGCGTGCTGATCATCGTGCCGATCGGCGGCGCCGACATGCCGGTGGTCGTTTCGATGCTGAACTCCTATTCCGGCTGGGCCGCGGCGGGCATCGGCTTCACGCTCGGCAACCTGGCGCTGATCATCACCGGCGCGCTGGTCGGCTCCTCCGGCGCCATCCTCTCCTACATCATGTGCAAGGGGATGAACCGCTCCTTCGTCTCCGTCATCCTCGGCGGTTTCGGCGGGGAGACGGCGGCGGCCGGCGGCGACGACGGCGTGCAGCGGACCGTGAAGCAGGGTTCGGCGGACGACGCAGCCTTCCTGATGCAGAACGCCCAGAAGGTCATCATCGTGCCCGGCTACGGCATGGCCGTCGCCCAGGCGCAGCATGCGCTGCGCGAGCTTGCCGATACGCTGAAGGAGCACGGCGTCGAGGTGCAATACGCGATCCACCCGGTGGCGGGCCGCATGCCCGGGCACATGAACGTACTGCTCGCCGAGGCGAACGTGCCCTATGACGAGGTCTTCGAGCTGGAGGACATCAACGCCGAGTTCGCGCAAGCCGACGTGGCTTATGTCATCGGCGCCAACGACGTCACCAATCCGGCCGCGCGCGACGACAAGTCCTCGCCGATCTACGGCATGCCGATCCTCGACGTCGACAAGGCCAAGACCTGCCTCTTCGTCAAGCGCTCGCTCGGCTCCGGCTATGCCGGCATCGACAACACGCTGTTCTACAAGGACGGCACGATGATGCTGCTCGGCGATGCCAAGAAGATGACGGAAGACATCGTCAAGGCGATGAAGCACTGAGTTTGGTGCCTCACGGCTAAGATTGTGAAAAGCCCGGTCCCGCCGGGCTTTTCTTTTTACGGTTCAAGACGTACCATATACATCATACCCGATGTGTATCAGGATGCTCTCCATGCAGGTTTCGAAATGGGGCAATAGTCTCGCCGTCCGGCTGCCGGCCTCGGTCGTGGAGGCCCTCGATCTGAAGGAGGGCGATCAGATCCAGATTCGTGCAGTCGATGCGCGGGAGCTTGAAATCGCCCGAAAGCCGACACGGCACGAGCTCCTCGAACGACTGAGAAAATTCCGCGGCCGGCTTCCCGACGACTTCGTCTTCGATCGGGACGAGGCAAATGCCCGCTAGCTTCATCGATACGAA
>DASUPM010000366.1:0-5021 GCA_036281095.1 Pseudorhizobium sp. | reverse complement strand
AAGAAGGTCCGGAAGAACATCCAGACCGGCGTCGCGCACATCTCCGCGACGTTCAACAACACGATCGTCTCCATCACCGACGTCTCGGGCAACGTGGTCGCGTGGTCGAGCGCCGGCACGTGCGGGTTCAAGGGCTCGCGCAAGTCGACGCCGTTCGCCGCGCAGCTCGCGGCCGAGGATGCCGCCAAGAAGGCGATGGAGCACGGCATGCGTACCCTCGAGGTCGAGGTCGCAGGCCCGGGCTCGGGACGTGAGTCCGCGCTGCGCGCGCTGCAGGCCGCAGGCTTCACCGTCACCTCGATCCGCGACGTGACCCCGATCCCGCACAACGGCTGCCGGCCGAGAAAGCGTCGGCGCGTATGAGCGATACTTTGATCCGGTCTGCAGACGGCCCGCAGGCTGCCGCCGAGAACTCCCACGGGGCGGAGTGGGGCGCGAAGGCAACCGCGCCACTCAATACGATGGGTGCAAACGTGATCCAGAAGAACTGGCAGGAACTGATCAAGCCGAACAAGGTCGAATTCGCCTCGTCCGGCCGCACGAAGGCCACTCTCGTTGCAGAACCGCTGGAGCGCGGCTTCGGCCTGACGCTCGGCAACGCGCTGCGTCGCGTTCTCTTGTCGTCGCTGCGTGGTGCTGCCGTAACCGCCGTCCAGATCGACGGCGTTCTGCACGAGTTCTCGTCCATCCCGGGTGTTCGGGAAGACGTGACGGACATCGTGCTCAACATCAAGGAAATCGCCATCAAGATGGATGGCGACGATGCCAAGCGCATGGTCGTGCGCAAGCAGGGCCCGGGCTCGGTCACCGCCGGCGACATTCAGACGGTTGGCGATATCGAGATCCTGAACCCCAACCACGTGATCTGCACCCTCGACGAGGGCGCCGAGATCCGCATGGAGTTCACGGTCAACAACGGCAAGGGCTATGTCCCGGCCGAGCGCAACCGCGCGGAAGACGCCCCGATCGGTCTCATCCCGGTCGACAGCCTCTATTCGCCGGTCAAGAAGGTGTCCTACAAGGTGGAAAATACCCGCGAAGGACAGGTTCTCGACTACGACAAGCTGACCATGACCATCGAAACCGATGGTTCGGTCACGGGTGAAGACGCCGTAGCCTTCGCCGCCCGCATCCTTCAGGACCAGCTCTCCGTCTTCGTCAACTTCGACGAGCCGCAGAAGGACGTCGAAGAAGAAGCCGTTACCGAACTCGCGTTCAACCCGGCTCTCCTCAAGAAGGTCGACGAACTGGAGCTTTCGGTCCGTTCGGCGAACTGCCTGAAGAACGACAACATCGTCTATATCGGCGACCTCATTCAGAAGACCGAGGCGGAAATGCTGCGCACTCCGAATTTCGGTCGCAAGTCGCTGAACGAGATCAAGGAAGTTCTGGCATCCATGGGCCTCCATCTGGGTATGGAAGTTCCCGCCTGGCCGCCGGAAAACATCGAAGATCTCGCCAAGCGCTACGAAGACCAGTACTAACTAATCAGACTGCAGGCGGATGCCTGCAAGTGAAGGAGACCAGACATGCGCCACGGAAAATCCGGCCGCAAGCTCAACCGTACCGCCAGCCACCGCAAGGCTATGTTCACCAACATGGCTGCCTCGCTCATCACCCATGAGCAGATCGTAACCACGCTGCCGAAGGCGAAGGAAATCCGCCCGATCGTCGAGAAGCTCGTGACCCTCGGCAAGCGCGGCGACCTGCACGCTCGCCGCCAGGCGATCTCGCAGGTCCAGGACCAGGACGCCGTCCGCAAGCTGTTCGACGTCATTGCCTCGCGCTACGCAACCCGCAACGGCGGTTACCTGCGTATCATGAAGGCGGGCTTCCGTCAGGGCGACAACGCTCCGATGGCCGTCATCGAATTCGTCGAGCGCGACGTCGATGCCAAGGGCGCAGCCGACAAGGCCCGCGTCGCTGCGGAAGCTGAAGCAGCCGAAGCCGCTTAAAGAAGACATCCGTTTTCAACGGAACGAGAGCCGGGCGGCCACGCCCGGCTCTTTCGCGTTCAGCGCGCCGCCCTCGCTTCGGCGGGTCTTCTGCTGCGCTTCCAGCCGAGAAACGGCTTTCGGAGCGGCCGGTAGAGCAGCAGGACGGCAATCAGCATGATGTGGATGAACGGCCCGAGCGTCAGTGACTTCACCGCCAGCAGATAATGCAGAGCCCCGCCCAGGGCGACGGGATAGATCAGCTGGTGCAGCTTACTCCAGCGCTGTCCGAGCCTGCGGATCGACCAGTTGTTGGAGGTGACCGCCAGCGGCACGAGTGACGCGAGGCACACCATGCCGATGGTGATATAGGGACGCTTGGCGATATCGCCGGCAATCGAACCGAAGTCCAGTCCGCGGTCGAGGATCAGCCAGACCGAGAAATGCATGGCCACATAGTAGAAGGCGAGGAGCCCGAGGGCCCGCCGATACCGCAGCCAGTTGATGCCGGCGATGTCCCGGAGCGGCGTGATGGCAAGCGTCGCGATCAGAAACCTCAGCGCCCAGATGCCGAGCAGGTGCTCGAAGGTCTTGACGGGGTTCACC
Source organism: Pseudorhizobium sp. (assembly GCA_036281095.1). GTDB lineage: Bacteria > Pseudomonadota > Alphaproteobacteria > Rhizobiales > Rhizobiaceae > Neorhizobium. The sequence continues at coordinate 2,481 of DASUPM010000366.1, read as the reverse complement.
CCGAGACCGCCCGTGGCGCCGAGATGGAAGTACCAGGCGGCGGGACAGAGGCCGATCGCGTAAAGCGCCCAGACGCTCGGCCCGTGCAGCCTGCGTGGCAGGGTGGGGATCGAAGGCATCAGAAGTTCGCCTTGAGGTCCATGCCCTCGTACAGGCTGGCCACCTCTTCGCCATAGCCGTTGAAGGGCAGGGTGGGCCGGTTGGCGACCTTGAAGAAGCCGCCTTCGCCGATCCGCTGTTCGGTCGCCTGGCTCCAGCGCGGGTGGTCGACGGCGGGATTGACGTTGGAGTAGAAGCCGTATTCGCGGGCGTTGGCGTTCTTCCAGGTGGTTTGCGGCTGTTCCTCGACAAGCGAGATCTTCACGATCGACTTGATGCTCTTGAATCCGTACTTCCACGGCACGACGAGGCGGATCGGCGCACCGTTCTGGTTCGGGAGCGTTTCGCCGTAGAGGCCGACGGCGAGGATCGTCAGCGGGTGCCGCGCCTCGTCCAGCCTCAAACCCTCGATATAGGGCCATTCGAGGGGCTGGAACAATCCGGTTTGCGCCGGCATTTCCTCGGGGCGAACGATGGTTTCGAAGGCGACATACTTCGCGCTGCCCAGCGGTTCGACCTGATCGAGAAGGGCCGAAAGCGGAAAGCCGATCCAGGGAATGACCATCGACCAGCCTTCGACGCAGCGCAGTCGGTAGGTTCGCTCCTCGAGCGGCAGTTTCATGAGTTCCTCGATGCCGAACTCCTTCGGCTTGCCGACCATGCCATCGACCTTCACCGACCAGGGCAGGGGCTTGAACTGCCCGGAATTTTCCGAGGGATCGCTTTTGCCGGTCCCGAACTCATAGAAGTTGTTGTAGGTGGTCACCGCCTCCTTCGGCGTCAGCTTCTCGTCGGCGGAGAAGCTGCTCGGCGCGGCGGTCAGGGGTGCCGCCAATGCGGAGCCCGCGCCGGCCAGCATCAGCCCGCCGGCCGCGGTGCCCATGAATTGTCGCCGCGACAGGTAGACGTCGCGCGGGGTGATGTCCGAGGACGGAATGCGGGGCGGACGATAGACGGGCATGGGAGATCCTCCGGGGCGGCCTTATGTGCTATACGTAGCGCCGAGCGAAACTGTTTCACAGCGCCCGGAGAAAATTCAGGACCACGTTTGCGTGAGCCGGCAGGCGTACCGCTTCGGCACGCCTTGATAGTGACACTTCGCAGGCGCTGGAGTAGGAAAACCGCAGATATGCGCGTCTGCTGCCGCTTGCGGCATCCGCGCCAGATAATGACCGAGGACATTGCCATGCCAGCCTACCGTTCCAGAACCACGACCCACGGCCGCAACATGGCGGGCGCGCGCGGCCTGTGGCGCGCGACCGGCATGAAGGACAGCGATTTCGGCAAGCCCATCATTGCGGTGGTGAACTCGTTCACGCAGTTCGTGCCCGGCCATGTCCACCTGAAGGACCTCGGCCAGCTCGTCGCGCGCGAAATCGAGGCGGCCGGTGGCGTGGCGAAGGAGTTCAACACCATCGCCGTGGACGACGGGATCGCCATGGGCCATGACGGCATGCTCTATTCGCTGCCGTCGCGCGAGGTCATCGCCGACTCGGTCGAGTACATGGTCAACGCCCATTGCGCCGATGCCATGGTCTGCATCTCCAACTGCGACAAGATCACGCCCGGCATGCTGAATGCCGCCATGCGCCTCAATATCCCGGCCGTCTTCGTCTCCGGCGGCCCGATGGAGGCCGGCAAGGTCGTCCTGCAGGGAAAGACCGTCGCGCTCGATCTGGTCGATGCCATGGTTGCCGCGGCCGACGACGCGGTCTCCGATGCCGATGTTCAGGCGATCGAACGCTCGGCCTGTCCGACCTGCGGCTCCTGTTCGGGCATGTTCACCGCGAATTCGATGAACTGCCTGACGGAAGCTCTGGGGCTCTCGCTGCCGGGCAACGGCTCCACGCTCGCCACGCACGCTGATCGCAAGCGCCTGTTCGTCGAAGCCGGCCATCTGATCGTCGATCTCGCCCGGCGGTATTACGAGCAGGAGGACGAGAGCGTCCTGCCGCGATCGATTGCCACCAAGGAGGCCTTCGAGAACGCCATGGCGCTCGATATCGCCATGGGCGGTTCCACCAACACGGTGCTGCATATCCTCGCTGCCGCCTACGAGGGCGGAGTCGATTTCACACTCGATGATATCGATCGTCTTTCCCGCAGGGTGCCTTGCCTGTCGAAGGTCGCGCCGGCGAAGAGCGACGTTCACATGGAGGACGTCCACCGCGCCGGCGGCATCATGCGCATCCTCGGCGAACTGGAGCGCGGCGGGCTTCTGCACCGCGACTGCAAGACCGTTCACGAGGTGACGCTGGGTGACGCCATCGACCGCTGGGACATCACCCGCACCAACAGCGAGACCGTCCGTACCTTCTTCAAGGCTGCCCCCGGCGGCGTGCCGACGCAGGTTGCCTTCTCGCAGTCGTCCCGCTGGGATGA
>DASUPM010000365.1:0-3645 GCA_036281095.1 Pseudorhizobium sp. | reverse complement strand
AATTCGGACGCCATTCCGCGACATCAACCGCCCTGGTTCTCGTGGAAGTGATGATAGACCTGCTTCGCGACGGCTTCGGAAATGCCCTCCACCGCCATCAGGTCGTTCAGCCCCGCGCGCGAAACCGCCTTCGCCGTTCCGAAATGTTGCAGCAGCTTGCGTTTTCGGCCGGGGCCTATGCCGGCAATCTCGTCGAGCGGATTGCGCACCATCTCCTTCTTCCGCCGGGCACGGTGAGAGCCGATGGCGAAGCGGTGCGCCTCGTCGCGCATGCGCTGGATGAAATAGAGCACGGGGTCGCGAGGCGGCAGCGAAAAGTCGCTGCGCCCGTCGGCGAAGAAGCGTTCGCGGCCCGCCTCGCGATCGACACCCTTGGCGACGCCGATGGCCGTCACGACCTCGCGGATGCCGAGCTCATCGAGGATCGATCGCACCGCTGTCATCTGCCCCTGGCCGCCATCGATCAGGATCACGTCCGGCCAGGCAGGGAAGGGCGCATCGACGGCATCCTCCGGAGAGGCTGCTCCGGATCTGTCCGGCAGGCCTTCCTCCTTCAGAAGGCGGCTGAAACGACGGGTCATCACCTCGCGCATCATGCCGAAGTCGTCGCCGGGGGTGATGTCGGTCGAGCGGATGTTGAACTTCCGGTACTGGTTCTTCACGAAGCCTTCCGGACCGGCCACCACCATGCCGCCCACGGCATTGGTGCCCATGATATGCGAGTTGTCGTAGATCTCGATGCGTCGCGGCACGCGGGAGAGCCCGAAGGTCTCGGCGAAACCCTGCAGCAGCCGCGCCTGCGACGAGGTTTCCGCCAGCTTGCGGCCATGCGCCTCGCGGGCGTTCGCCAGAACGTGGTCGACGAGGTCCTTCTTTTCGCCGCGCTGCGGCACCGATATCGTCACTCGATGCCCGGCCTTTTCGCAGAAGGCCATGGCCAGCAGGTCCTGTTCCTCCACCGTCTCGGACAGCAGGATCTGCCGCGGAACCGGCTTGTCGTCGTAGAACTGCGCCAGGAAGGCGTTGAGAACCTCCGCGCCGCTCATCTGCGGATCCGCCTTCGGGAAATAGGCGCGATTGCCCCAGTTCTGCCCGGTGCGGAAGAAGAAGACCTGGATGCAGGTAAGCCCGCCCTGATGGTGGATGGCGAACACGTCCGCCTCTTCCACGCCGGCCGGGTTGATGCCCTGATGGCTCTGGACGTGGCTGAGCGCCGCCAGCCGGTCGCGGTAGATCGCCGCCCGCTCGAAATCCAGATCTTCCGAAGCCTCCGCCATCTGCCGCGCGATGGCGCCCTTCACGTTCTGACTCTTGCCTGAAAGGAAGTCCTTCGCCTCCCGCACTAGTTCCGCATAACCTTCGTCGCTTATCTCATGGGTGCAAGGGCCCGAGCAGCGCTTGATCTGGTAGAGGAGGCAGGGGCGGGTGCGTGTCTCGAACACGCTGTCGGTGCAGGTCCTGAGCAGGAAGGCGCGCTGCAGCGAATTGATGGTCCGGCCGACGGCGCTCGCCGAGGCGAAGGGACCGAAATAGTCCCCCTTGCGGGCACGCGCGCCGCGATGCTTGAAGATGGCCGGAGCCCGGTGATCGCCGGTGATCAGGATATAGGGAAAGGACTTGTCGTCGCGCAGCAGCACGTTGAAGCGGGGCCGCAGGCGCTTGATGAGGTTGGCTTCGAGCAGCAGCGCCTCGGTTTCCGTCCGCGTCGTGACGAATTCCATGTGCGTCGTCTCGCGCACCATGCGGGAGAGGCGGTTGGAGTGGACGCGCCCCTGCGCATAGTTTCCGACGCGCTTCTTCAGGCTTCGCGCCTTGCCGACATACATGACGTCGCCGGCCTCGTTGAACATGCGGTAGACGCCCGGCGCGTTCGGCAGGTGCTTGACGAATTCCGCGATCAGGTCGGCGCCCTTCAGGCCGCTCTCGTTCTTCCAGCCTTCGCTCCAGTCGATGCCGGACGCACCGGTTTGTTCCGGCTCCGCGAGCAGGCCGTCGTCCTCGTCATCGTCCGTTTCGTCGTAGAGAATGCCGCCATCGGGCAACTTGGCCGAATTCATTCCATCCTCTCCACCCGCCGCCGCAAACTGCTGTCGCAGCGCTCGCCGCGCGGGCGCATCGAATCGCATCCTGGTGATGCCTTACAGGTAGTGCCTCATGGATCCCAATGAAAGGTGAGGGGGCAGCCGCCACGTCCAAAGGCAGCCGGTCCGTCCGGCCCGACATGACGGCTGGTTAAAATCCGGTGAATGAAACTGCGGCGCCTTCGGTGAAAACGATGCCGTTTTCCCCTATGCTACCCATTTGAAATTTATGGTTAATAAACATACTGTTGCCGCACCGCAACATCTTCTGTTTGCCACCTGGCAGCCGCAATCAATTCACAATTTGGCTCTCTCTTGTCCTCATTCCCCGAACATCTTCGCCGTCAGCGGGCAGGGAACAAGTCGTGCGGCAGTATCGTCGCGGCACATCCCGGCCCCGAAGTAAGGAGAATTGAGTATGCGTATTTTCATCGCGACCCTGCTGGCTTCCGCCGCCGCATTCACCACCATCTCGGCCGCCAACGCTGCCGATGCCGTCGACCAGATCCCGGAAGCGCCGGTCGCCTATGAACAGCCCGCGCCGGTCAGCGACTGGAGCGGGGCCTATCTCGGCGGATACGGCGCCTATGACTGGGGCCGGTTCGACGGTGACCGCGAAGGTGCCTTCGGCGGCGGCGTCTTCGGCGGCTACAACATGCAGAGCGGTCAGATCGTCTACGGTGTCGAAGGCGATCTCGGCTACAACGGCGAGGAAGCGGAAGCCGCGGCAGGCGTCGAAGGCAAGGCCGGCTGGAACGGTTCGGTGCGTGCCCGCGTCGGCTACGACCTGAACCCCTTCCTCATCTACGGTACCGCTGGTGTTGCCCTTCAGGACAACGAGCTGACCGACGAAGCCACGGGCGCTTCCGACAACAAGACGGCCGTCGGCTACACGGTCGGTGCAGGCGTGGAAGCCATGGTGACCGACAACATCACCACCCGCGTCGAATACCGCTACACCGACTTCGGCAGCGAGGACTACGACCTCGGTGCGACGTCGGTCTCCAGCGGCTATGACGACCACAGCGTCAAGGTCGGTATCGGCGTCAAGTTCTGATCCCGAACCGTCTGATGTTTGCGAATGCCGGTGGCCTGTGCCGCCGGCATTCGTCGTTCAGGCCTTTGTCTTCAGTTCCTCGAAGTCCGGAAATCGCTTCAGGAATTTCTCCGGCCACCCCGCCAGCTCCGGCCGTCCGCTTCGCCAGTCCCTGTCTGCAAAGCGCAGGTCGAGGTAGCTCAGGGCGGCAGCAAGCGCGAAATGTCCGCCGTTGAGCTTTTTGCCCGTCTTCGGCAGATGCTCGTTCAGGTAGTCGAGCGCCCGGCTCACCTTGTCCCACTGCTTCTCGACCCAAGGCTGGTGAACCTTGTCCTCGGAGCGGCTGCGTCTTTCGTTCATGATCGCCAGCAGGCTGTCCATGATCCCGTCGCACAGTGCCTCCAGCACCTCCGCCTCTGTCCGCTTCGGGTCCTTTCTCGGGTAGAGCTTGCCGCCGGAAAGCCGGTCGAGATAGTGCATGATGGCGATGCTGTCGTAGATCGGCGGCGCACCGTCGCGAAGGAGGGT
>DASUPM010000364.1:0-4870 GCA_036281095.1 Pseudorhizobium sp. | reverse complement strand
AAGAAGGACGGCAAGACGATTGCCGTATACGACTTGGGCGGCGGTACCTTCGATATCTCGGTTCTGGAAATCGGCGACGGCGTCTTCGAGGTGAAATCGACCAACGGCGACACCTTCCTTGGCGGTGAAGACTTCGACATGCGTCTCGTCGAATATCTCGCAGCCGAGTTCAAGAAGGACCAGGGCATCGATCTGAAGAACGACAAGCTCGCCCTGCAGCGCCTCAAGGAAGCTGCCGAAAAGGCCAAGATCGAGCTCTCGTCTTCCCAGCAGACCGAAATCAACCTGCCGTTCATCACGGCGGACGCCTCCGGTCCGAAGCACCTGACGATGAAGCTGACCCGCGCCAAGTTCGAGAGCCTGGTCGATGACCTCGTCCAGCGCACCGTTGTACCGTGCAAGGCCGCGCTCAAGGATGCAGGCGTTACCGCGGGCGAAATCGACGAAGTGGTTCTCGTCGGCGGCATGAGCCGCATGCCGAAGGTCCAGGAAGTCGTCAAGCAACTGTTCGGCAAGGAGCCGCACAAGGGCGTCAACCCGGATGAAGTCGTCGCTCTCGGCGCTGCCATCCAGGCCGGCGTTCTGCAGGGCGACGTCAAGGACGTTCTGCTTCTCGACGTGACCCCGCTGTCGCTCGGCATCGAAACGCTCGGTGGCGTCTTCACCCGTCTGATCGATCGCAATACGACGATCCCGACCAAGAAGAGCCAGACGTTCTCGACGGCCGAGGACAACCAGTCGGCCGTGACGATCCGCGTTTCCCAGGGCGAGCGTGAAATGGCCCAGGACAACAAGCTGCTCGGCCAGTTCGACCTCGTAGGTCTCCCGCCGGCGCCGCGCGGCATGCCGCAGATCGAAGTCACCTTCGACATCGACGCCAACGGCATCGTGCAGGTTTCGGCCAAGGACAAGGGCACCGGCAAGGAGCAGCAGATCCGCATCCAAGCGTCCGGCGGCCTGTCGGATGCCGACATCGAGAAGATGGTCAAGGATGCCGAAGCTCATGCCGAGGAAGACAAGAAGCGTCGCGCCGGCGTCGAGGCGAAGAACCAAGCCGAAAGCCTGATTCACTCGACAGAAAAGTCGGTGCAGGAATACGGCGACAAGGTTTCCGAGACCGACCGCAAGGCGATCGAAGACGCCATCGCTTCGCTGAAGACCGCGATCGAGGCTTCCGAGCCGGATGCGGACGACATTCAGGCGAAGACCCAGACGCTCATGGAAGTTTCCATGAAGCTTGGTCAGGCGATCTATGAAGCGCAGCAGGCCGAAGCTGCCGAAGGCTCCGAGGGCGGCAAGGACGACGGCGTCGTCGATGCCGACTACGAGGAAATCAAGGACGACAAGAAGTCGGCCTGAGGGCCAGCCGGTGGCACCCTCATATTTTAGTCGACTAGAAATCCGGCTGCCATCGTGCAGCCGGAATCCTTTCGGGAGCCGTTAGCTCGATGGCAAAAGCAGATTTTTACGAAACCTTGGGTGTCGGCAAGACGGCTGACGAGAAGGAGCTGAAGAGCGCCTTCCGCAAGCTCGCGATGAAATATCATCCGGACAAGAATCCCGGCGACCATGAAGCCGAGAAGAAGTTCAAGGAGATCGGCGAGGCCTACGAGACCTTGAAGGATCCGCAGAAGCGCGCAGCCTATGACCGCTTCGGCCACGCCGCCTTCGAGGGCGGCGGGATGGGCGGCGGCGGATTCGGGGCCGCCGGTGCCGGCGGATTCTCCGACATCTTCGAAGACATCTTCGGCGAGATGATGGGCGGCGGGCGAGCTCGTCGGTCCTCCGGCGGCCGCGAGCGCGGTGCCGACCTCCGCTACAACATGGAAATCACGCTCGAGGAAGCGTTTGCAGGCAAGACCGCGCAGATCAGGGTTCCGACATCGATTACCTGCGACGTCTGCTCCGGTTCCGGCGCCAAGCCGGGTACCCAGCCGAAGACCTGCGGCACCTGCCACGGCTCGGGGCGCGTGCGGGCCAGCCAGGGCTTCTTTTCCGTCGAGCGCACCTGTCCGACCTGCCACGGGCGAGGTCAGACGATCACCGACCCATGCACCAAGTGCCACGGCCAGGGCCGGATCTCCGAAGAGCGCTCGCTGTCGGTCAACATCCCGTCCGGCATCGAGGACGGCACTCGCATTCGCCTGCAGGGCGAGGGCGAGGCCGGTGCCCGCGGAGGCCCTGCGGGCGACCTCTACATATTCCTGTCGGTGAAGCCGCACCAGTTCTTCCAGCGGGACGGAGCGGACCTGTTCTGCACGGTCCCGATCTCGATGACGACGGCGGCGCTCGGTGGCACCTTCGACGTGGCCACCCTGGACGGAACGAAGTCGCGCGTCACGGTGCCGGAAGGTACGCAGCCGGGCAAGCAGTTCCGTCTCAAGAGCAAGGGCATGCCGGTCCTGCGGTCCTCGCAAACCGGCGATCTCTACATCCAGATCCAGATCGAGACGCCGCAGAAGCTCACGAAGCGCCAGCGAGAACTGCTGCAGGAGTTCGAGCAGATTTCCTCGAAGGAGAACAATCCGGAATCCACCGGCTTCTTCGCCCGTATGAAGGAATTCTTCGAGGGCTAACGGAGTCGGCATCTCAGATCAGCGTCGCTGTCTGGCTGGGTTATACAGTTCGCGCGAAGTCAATCGAAGCCGCTCGTGACCATTTGTTGCGGGCGGCTTTTCGTTGGCCGAAGGACAGCGCAGCCGTCCACGCCAGCCGCGAAACGATCCTCGGCCGCCGCAGAACACTACGCCCTCCCTCCTTCACGCTACCGCCCTAGATTAGCTTCCATCCGCCGCAACGGCGGTAAGGCAGGGCGATCATGGGCAGCGTCAGGAATAACGGCAGGCGTGACTGGCTTCGTAAGGAAGATGGGGAAACGATAAAGGCGCAGTTTCCGGAACTGTTCTTCGATCTCGTTTTCGTTTTCGCCTTCATCCAGCTTTCCGAAACGCTGGCATCGGACTTTTCGGTGGGGATCGCCGCGGAAGCGCTTCTCTTTATATTCGCGCTCTGGTGGGTGTGGATCCATACGACATGGGTCACCAATCTTCTCGATGCGGAAGCCGTACCCGTCCGGCTGCTGCTTTTCGCGCTGATGTTCCTTGGCATCGTGATGGCGATCGCCTTGCCAAGAGCATTCAGCGACAGCGGTTTGGTCTTTGCGCTCGCCTATTCCGGGATGCAGCTCGGCCGGTCGCTCTTCGTGCTTTACGCCTTTCGGCGTGCTGACCACGCATCCTTCCTGACCTTCGTCAGGATCGGCGCATGGCTGCTTCTCTCCAGCGCGCTGTGGATCACCGGCGGACTCGCGGAACCCGAGCAGAGAGCGATATTCTGGATCGTTGCGCTGATGGTGGAATATGCGGCACCGTTCTTCCGCTACCGGGTGCCGGGCCTCGGTCCGTCGCCGCCCGAGACGTTGGACATAAGCGGCGAGCACCTCGCGGAACGATGCGCCCTGTTCGTCATCATCGCCCTCGGAGAAACCATCATCACGACCGGGAAGAACGCCACCGAGCACCTCGGTGGTGCCATCACGCCTCTCGTTCTGGTGTGCGCCTTCCTTTCCACGGTGCTGATGTGGTGGATCTACTTCCATGACGGTCAGGAGGAGGCTGCGGACAAGGCGGAAGAAGCGGTTGAGCCGCAGACGACCGCAGATTACCTCTACACCTACGGGCATCTCCCGATCGTCGCAGGAATCATCCTGACAGCAGTGGGAGAGGACTTCGCCATCTCGCATCCGACCGAGACGGGGGAGCTCAACTATGCAGCCGCACTGCTCGGCGGGCCGATATTGTTTCTCGCGGGAACGATGTGGATGAAGACGGTGTCGTCCGGCCTGATTCGCTGGTCACATGTGGCCGGCATCTGCCTTGCCGGTGCATCTTTGCTGCTTGTCCCGCATGCCGAGAACGCGGTCATCCAGCTTGCAGCCACCGCGATCCTCTTCTTCGTAGCCCTTTGGGAATACATTGCCCTGAGGCGGTTCCGTCGTTCCGCCGCCTGATCAGTAATGCGGTGGCCGCGTGATGGCCGGAGCGTCGAGTGATGCCTCCTCCAGGACCAGAAACCGCTCGGTCAGCCGGTCGAGCTTCGCACGCGTCTGCTCGACCACCTTCCACTGCTCGGCCAGTTGATCCGAAAGCTCGTCGATTACCTTGGCCTGGTGAGCCGCAAGCTCCTCCAGTTGCATGATCCGCTCGTTGTCCTCGGTCACGATACCTTCTCCGGCTGCCTAACCTTGCTAGATCTGCTTCTTGCGCCTGTAGGGCATCAGCATGATTGCAGAGGCTGTTACAGCACCGCCGAAGGTAAGAGCAAGCGCCACCCCGATCATCGCGAAGGATAGTATCGGCACCTGCGAGCGCGCGATATGCGTTCCCAGGCCATACAGGTTGAACCAGACGAGAGCGGAGGCAACGGTAACACCAAGGGCCATTCCGAAGGCGGCGTTGACGACCAGGAACCACAGCATTTCGCGGTGGTCGCGTCGAGCCTCCTCGGGCGTCATGTCATCGCCTGTCGGCATGAGGTGCCTCCTGATGGGCAGCTATACCCACCCACCTGCTGAACAAGGGGAAGTAACGCCTTGAAACAGTCAGGGGACGACGAAGTTCCAACGGCCTGCGTTTTTTCCGCGGGCAGCCTGCATGATGAGGTCATGAACGCCTGTCTGCCGGCTATGTCGGCTTATGCTTGCCATCCCGCCGGATAACCCTTAGCTCCTTCGGCGATGCAAGCAGATGATCATGGCCCAGAAGACCTTCCTCACCCAGCTGAAGCTCACTGATTTCCGGAACTATGCGGAAGCGAGCATGGCGTTCGACGGGCGGCATGTGGTGCTGACCGGGCAGAACGGCGCCGGCAA
>DASUPM010000363.1:0-3735 GCA_036281095.1 Pseudorhizobium sp. | reverse complement strand
TGGATATCGGGATTCTCTTTCATGCAGTAGGCCAGAAGGCGCTCCGAGGCGAACAGCATGACTGACCGCCCGCTCCGATCGACGAGCCGAAGCGTGTCCATCGGCCAATAGACGCGGGCGATCTTCTCGGGATCTCCGCTGATCCACCGCGCGCACGTATAAGGCAATCGCTCAACCCGCGCCGTCACCCCATATTCGTGCTGCAGCCGTGAGACCACGACATCGAATTGAAGCTCTCCGACCGCGGCTAAGATAGGCTCCCGGCGGGCATGATCCGGCGCCAGGAAGACCTGCATCACACCTTCCTCTTCCAGCTGCGTGAGGCCCTTCTGAAATTGCTTGTATTTTGAAATATCGGTGCTATGCAGCACGCCGAAACACTCGGGGGAGAATTGCGGAATAGGGTCAAACGCCAACGATCCGGTGGAACACAGGGTGTCACCGATGGCAAACAGGCCGGGGTTGACCAATCCCACCACATCGCCCGGGTATGCCTCGTCGATCGTCTCACGGTCCCGTCCGAAGAGCCGATGCGGCCTGGTCATCCGAATCTTGCGGCCCAGTCGCGCATGATAGACCATCATGTCCTTCTCAAAGCGGCCCGAGCAGACTCGCAGGAACGCCATGCGATCTCGATGCTGCGGATCCATATTGGCTTGGATCTTAAACACGAACCCGGTGAACGCTTCGTCCGTCGGCTGTACGAGCCGTTGCGCGCTCAGGCGAGGCCCCGGAGGCGGAGCGAGCTGAAGGAAGGCGTTGAGGAAGGGCTCGACGCCGAAGTTCGTAAGCGCGCTGCCGAAGAAGACCGGGGTAAGTCCTCCGGCGAGAAAGCGCGTCCGGTCGAACGAGGTGCCGGCGCCCGTCACCAACGCAATCTCTTCTTGAAGGGGACCGTAGGCTTCGCCCAATGTCGCCGCCAGGCTGGGGTGCGGGAACGCTTCGACCTGCATCGGCGCCCGCCGCTGATTATGGGCCGTCCGCTGGAAGAACAGCACGTGCCGCTCGCGAAGGTCATAGAGGCCCTGAAAGCCGGCTCCTTCGCCGATGGGCCAATTGAACGGCACCGCCGTCATTCCCAAGGTCTGTTCGATCTCATCAAGCAGCTCGAACGGATGGCGTCCCGGCTGATCCATCTTATTGATGAAGGTCAGAATCGGAATGCCGCGTCGCCGACAGACGGTAAACAGCTTCTTGGTCTGCGGCTCGATGCCTTTCGCGCCGTCGAGCACCATCACCGCGCTGTCGGTGGCGGCGAGCGTGCGGTACGTGTCTTCGCTGAAGTCCTGGTGGCCCGGCGTGTCGAGCAGATTCACCAGCATGCCCTGATACTCGAACTGCAGCATGGTGGAGGTAATCGAAATTCCGCGAGCCCGTTCCAATTCCATCCAATCCGACGTCGCCCGGCGTTGGTGCGCGCGGGCCTGCACCGCGCCGGCCAAGTGGAGCGCGCCCGCGTACAGCAGCAGCTTCTCGGTGAGCGTCGTCTTCCCGGCATCCGGATGGGAAATAATCGCAAAAGTGCGCCGCCGGAGCACCTCCCGGGACAATGTGTCATTCGCCGTCTTCTCAATCATGAGCCAACCAGTCCTTCGTGCAAGCCGTCATGTGGTCCAGGCGCAGCCGGCGACACTCATGTCCGATGCCGGCCAATGAAACCATTCCTGGCATGGTTTAATGTCGATCGGATGCAATGAGGTAGGTGTTCGGTTCGAGTCAATCACTGAATGCGACGGTACCGGCCGGCGTGTGCCGTCTCACGATCTACCAGGATAAGAATACTCGATAGCGGTGCGGCCTGCAATCCATGGGGAAGATTCGGCGTCTGAGCGCCGGCGAAGGATCAGGCGCGGAAACCCGGCAGGCAGCCCGACGATCACATCTCCGAAGGACGGTCCACCAGCGGCGCCAGCCGCCCGATGCCGGCCGTGTCATAATCCTGAGCCGCGAAAACCTTGGCCACGTTAATAGCAGGCTTCCCCGGCCGCAGCACTTTTTGCGCGAAGGTCGCAACCCATGACAGCGGTACGAGGAGGATCGTCGGAAGCCAAATCACCGAAAGATCCGGGTTAGCCTTACGGAGATGTCCCAAGAGTTCCCGCTTGGTGGGCGGGACCGGATCCAACAGATTCAAGGAACTCGGCACGCTGTCCCACATGTCGGTCATCCATGCCAGGAAACGGCCGGAAAAGCCCACATCGACTACGCCGAGCTGGTCGTCCGGCGAACCAACCGCCACAAAGATGTTGCTCAATCGCTTCCCGAGACGGCCGGGCGGGTCGAAATCGCGGTAATCCACCAGGGCGCCGGGACGGATAACCTTGACCGAGATGCCGAGGTCCTTTCCCAATTGCACGGCAAGTCGCTCCGATTCCAACTTGCCCCACACGTAGGGCCCCGAGCCCTTGCTGTCCGACTCCAGCGGATGATTGTCTCCGATAGGCTCGGTTGCGCCTTTCGCCAGCACGGCCAGGCTGCTGACGTGGATGAGATGCCCGATGCCGGCCGCCGCGGCTCCCCGTACGATCTGTTCTGTCGCATCCAGCGAATTCCGCTGATGCTCATCCCACCCGCCCGCGGTCTCGGCGGCCGCGTGAATGACGGTGTCCACCCCCTTGAAGAGGTGCGACCCGGCGCCGGTCGCGATGTTCGCCACGACATATTCGGCTCCGGCGAGCCGTTCCCACGGTGAAGGCTCCCGGCGAGCCACCACACGCACGGGACGCCCGCGCGCCAGGAGCGCACGCACGATCTCTTTTCCCAAAAACCCTGTGCCGCCGGTCACGAGGACACCGCGGCTGTCCACCGGTTTGGGCGCAGCCGCCATCAGCGCCTTCGCTTCTTTGTCCCGCAGCACGTGCGCGACCCGCTCGCAAATGCGAACGGTCTCCAGCAAACTTTCAGGGGAGAGCGGAGAGGGATTGCCGCTGCGCACGGAGTCATAGAACGCCGTAAAGAGTTCCGCCAGCCCCGGATAACTGCGTTGCTTCCTCAGGAAGCGGCGAGCCATCGCGATCGTCGTGCCGGTCAGCAGCTGCCGGGCCTGCCGATAGGGCGCCAACAGCTTATCGATGCCCGACGAGCCGGGGCCGATCGCCCGTTGCGTAGTGCTTCGAACATAATCGGCGATCAGCGATCCATTCCGGCCGATGACGCGGAGATAGCTCTCGACGGGACGGCCTTCCAGCGTCACGACCAGCGTCCCGGTGACCCCGCCTCGGCGCACGAGCGCGTGTACCGTGCCCTCCGGGCTCACTTCGAGCGAGACCAGCTCGACCGCTCCATCCCCCGCTTGCTCCAGCACCTGCAGCAACAGATAGACCGGATGCGGCAGGATATCCAGCAACTGATGATCGGCGCGCAGTACGGTGCGGCCGCCCGGCGCATGGCGGACCGTTCTGAATGAAAAATAACTCTCCACATGCGCAATCTTGCCGATCGCCGGCAAATATTCTTTCAACACCGCGGTCGGCGGCTCGAAGATGAGTTGATGGCCGGCGCAAACCCGCAGATCCTTGGCCCGCGCCTCCTCCAGAATTTGTCGCGCGTCATCGACCCGTTCGGTAAACGGCTTCTCTACGTAGATGTGGCAAGCGGCCTTCAACGCCAGGCGAGCCAGCGGAGCATGCGAGGCCGGCGGGGTGCAGATGTGCACGACGTCCGGCTGTTCCGCCGCCAGGAGCTCTTCGGGTGTTCTGTATTCCTTGATATCCGGCACGATAATACGCATGGCCG
>DASUPM010000362.1:0-5491 GCA_036281095.1 Pseudorhizobium sp. | reverse complement strand
CAGGCCCGTTCCCGACGGGCCTGCTCTTCTCCTATGTTCGTCTCGATGGAAGCCTCCATGACCGCCACCTACACCTTTGACGACCTGAAGCGCGACGTCGCCGACGGCCGCATCGATACCGTTCTCGCCTGCCTCGTGGATATGCAGGGCCGCCTGATGGGCAAGCGCTTCCAGGCGCAGTTCTTCGTCGAGGGCGCTTACGAGGAAACCCACAGCTGCAACTACCTGCTCGCCACCGACATGGAGATGGAGACGATTTCCGGCTACAAGGCGACGAGCTGGGAAAAGGGCTACGGCGACTACACGATGAAGCCGGATCTTTCGACCCTCAGGCGCGTCCCATGGCTGGAGGGAACGGCGCTCGTGCTCTGCGACGTGCTCGACCACCATAGCCATGAGGAAGTGCCGCATTCGCCGCGGGCGATCCTCAAGAAGCAGGTTGCCCGCCTCGAGGCCATGGGCATGAAGGCATTCATGGCGACGGAGCTCGAATTCTTCCTGTTCGACCAGACCTACGAGCAGGCGAATGCATCCGGCTACCGCAACCTCAAGCCCGCCAGCGCCTACAACGAGGACTACCACATCTTTCAGACCAGCAAGGAAGAGGATGTGATGCGGGCGATCCGCAACGGCCTACAGGCCGCCGGCATTCCGGTGGAAAATTCCAAGGGCGAGGCCTCGGCCGGACAGGAAGAGATCAACGTCCGCTATGCGGATGCGCTCACCATGGCCGACCGGCACGTGGTCATCAAGAACGCCTGCAAGGAGATCGCCTGGTCCAAGGGCAAGGCCATCACCTTCCTTGCCAAGTGGAACTACAACGCCGCCGGCTCCTCCTCGCACATCCACCAGTCGCTTTGGAGCGCCGACGGTAAGACGCCGCTCTTCGTCGACAAGGATGCCGAGCACGGCATGTCGGAGACGATGAAGCACTACGTGGCGGGGCTGCTTGCCCACGCCGGCGAGATCACCTACTTCCTCGCCCCCTATATCAATTCCTACAAGCGTTTCATGGCCGGTACCTTCGCGCCGACCAAGGCCGTCTGGTCCAAGGATAACCGCACCGCCGGCTATCGGCTCTGCGGCGAGGACACGAAGGGCATACGGATAGAGTGCCGCGTCGGGGGCTCGGACCTCAATCCCTATCTCGCCATGGCGGCGCTCCTGGCGGCAGGCATCGACGGCATCGAGAACAGGATGGAGCTCGAGCCGGCTTTCGTCGGCGATGCTTACGGTGGCAAGGACATCCGCGAGATCCCGCAGACGCTGCGCGATGCCACCGCGCTGATGTCGGGTTCGACCATGCTGCGGGCCGCTTTCGGTGATGACGTCATCGATCACTACACCCGCGCGGCCCAATGGGAGCAGGAAGAATATGATCGCCGCATCACCGATTGGGAAGTGGCGCGCGGTTTCGAAAGAGCCTAGTGCTCACACCACAAGATCATAAATGACAGGAAGCGTGATCATGACGATGATCCAATGCATTTCGCCGGTCGACGGCTCGGTCTATGCCGAGCGTCAGGCCATGGGGTTCGAGGAGGCAGCCGCCGCGGTCGAGCGGGCGCGCAAGGCGCAGAAGGGCTGGGCGAAACGGCCGCTTGAGGACCGCGTTCAGCTGGTTCTGAAGGGCGTGGCCCGGCTTAACGAGATGGCCGACGAGATCGTGCCGGAGCTCGCCTGGATGATGGGCCGGCCGGTGCGCTATGGCGGCGAATTCAAGGGTTTCAACGAGCGTTCCAACTATGTCGCCTCGATCGCGGCCGACGCGCTGGCGCCACTGGTGGTGGAGGAGAGCGGAAGCTTCGAACGCCGCATCGAGCGCGAACCCCACGGCGTCGTCTTCGTCATCGCACCGTGGAACTATCCCTACATGACCGCGATCAACACGGTGGCGCCGGCACTGATGGCCGGCAACGCTGTCGTCATCAAGCATGCCTCGCAGACGCTGCTGGTCGGAGAACGGCTGGTGCGCGCCTTTGTCGAGGCAGGCGTCCCGGACGACGTCTTCGTCAACCTGTTCCTCGACCACGACACGACCTCGGGGCTCATCGCGGCAGGAAAATTCAACTTCATCAACTTCACCGGATCGGTGGAAGGCGGCCGGTCCATCGAACGTGCTGCGGCCGGCACCTTCACCGGCATCGGGCTGGAACTCGGCGGCAAGGATCCGGGCTATGTGATGGAGGACGCCGATCTCGACGCCGCCGTGGATACGCTGATGGACGGTGCCACCTACAATTCCGGCCAGTGCTGCTGCGGCATCGAGCGCATCTACGTGCACGAGTCGCTCTATGACAGGTTCGTCGAGAAGTCGGTCGCCTGGGTGTCGAACTACAAGCTTGGCAACCCGCTGGAGCAGGAAACCACGCTCGGTCCGATGGCCAACAAGCGTTTCGCCAAGGTGGTCCGCGAGCAGGTGGCCGATGCGCTCTCGCGCGGGGCGAGGGCGCTGGTCGATCCCAAGCTCTTCCCGGCCGATGACGGCGGCGCCTATCTGGCGCCGCAGGTATTGGTGGACGTTGACCATTCGATGGCCTTCATGAAGGAAGAAACCTTCGGCCCCGCCGTCGGCATCATGAAGGTGAAAGGCGACGATGAAGCCCTCGCGCTGATGAACGACAGCAAATACGGACTGACCGCCTCGCTCTGGACGCAGGATGCGGAACGGGCAGGGCGGATCGGTCGCGAGATCGAGACCGGCACCGTGTTCATGAACCGCGCCGACTATCTCGACCCGGCGCTGTGCTGGACCGGCGTCAAGGAAACCGGCCGCGGCGGCTCGCTTTCCGTCCTCGGCTTCCACAACCTCACCAGACCCAAATCCTATCACCTGAAGAAGGTCACCCAATGAACATCGTCGCGAACTGGAGCTATCCGACCGCCGTCAAGCTCGGCCGGGGCCGCATCAAGGAACTGGCCGATGCCTGCAAGTCGCTCGGCATGAAGAAACCGCTCCTGGTCACCGACCGGGGACTGGCCTCGATGGCGATCACGGGCCATGCACTGGATATTCTCGATGAGGCGGGTCTCGGGCGGGCGATCTTTTCCGATGTCGATCCGAACCCGAACGAGAGGAACCTCGAGGCAGGAGTGAAGGCGTTCCGCGACGGCGGGCATGACGGCGTCGTCGCCTTCGGCGGCGGCTCGGGCCTCGATCTCGGCAAGGCAGTGGCGTTCATGGTCGGCCAGACGCGGCCGGTCTGGGATTTCGAGGACATCGGCGACTGGTGGACGCGCGCCAGCACCGAGGGCATTGCTCCGATCGTCGCGGTTCCTACGACGGCGGGCACGGGCTCGGAGGTCGGCCGCGCCTCGGTCATCACCAATTCGCACACCCACGTGAAGAAGATCATCTTCCATCCGAAGTTCCTGCCCGGCGTCGTGATTGCCGATCCGGAACTGACGGTCGGGATGCCCAAGGCGATCACCGCCGGTACCGGCATGGACGCCTTTGCCCATTGCCTGGAAGCCTATTGCTCGCCCTTCTACCACCCGATGAGCCAGGGGATCGCGCTGGAAGGCCTGCGGCTCGTCAAGGAATTCCTGCCGCGCGCCTCCAGGGACGGTACCGACATCGAGGCGCGCACCAACATGATGGCGGCCGCCGCGATGGGCGCGGTGGCGTTCCAGAAGGGGCTCGGCGCGATCCATTCGCTCTCCCACCCGGTCGGAGCCGTTTACAACACCCATCATGGGATGACCAATGCGGTGGTGATGCCGGCGGTACTGCGTTTCAACCGGTCGGCCATCGAAGACAAGATCGAGCGGGCAGCTGCCTATCTCGGCATTTCAGGCGGGTTCGACGGCTTCTACGACTATGTCCTGTCGCTGCGCTCCGAACTCGGCGTTCCGGGCAATCTTGGCGCCATGGGTATCAAGCCGGATCGAATCGATGAACTGGCCGCGATGGCGATCGAGGATCCTAGCTGCGGCGGCAATCCTGTGCCGATGACGCTGGAGAATACCAGACAGCTCTTCCTCGACTGCTTCCGGTAACCTGCTCCCGACCCGAAACATGGCCTCGGAGCCTGCGCTCCGGGGCTTTTCTTGCGTCTTCCTGCGTCGCTCCGATATCTCGTCCGTTATATGCGAGAGGTCTGAATTAACCCTTGGTTAACCATGGTTAAGCAAGGATGCAGCAATGCACCATGCGTCGCGGTGCCCCTTTCGAGCAATGCGGCTCATATCCCTCCTGAGGACCGAGAATGCCCGTAATTTCATTTGCCAACGCCAAGGGTGGTGCGGGAAAGACCACTGCCGCACTTCTGCTGTCGACCGAGCTTGCCCATCAGGGCTATCGCGTCGCGATCATCGACTGCGACCCGCAGCACTGGATCACCCAATGGGCGGAGATTTCCGGGCCGGTCGCCAATCTCCAGGTTATCTCCGAGGTCTCCGTCGCGTCGTTGCAGTGTCATCTGCGCGAAATGCGTTCTCAGGTGGATTTCTTCGTCGTCGATCTTGCAGGGGCCAGAGATGCGCTCGTCACCACGGCGGTCGGCCTTTCCGACCACGTGATGATTCCGGTTCAGGGATCGGCGATGGACGCCAAGGGGGCGGCGCAGATCCTTGATCTGCTCGCGATGATGAAAACGAAGGCGGGCCTCGACATTGCCCATTCGGTTGTGCTGACGCGCGTGACGTCGATGGTCACGACCAAGGCGCTTCTCGCCATCAAGGGGCTGCTTGCCGCCCGTGGCGTGAACGTGCTCGACACGCCGATCGGCGAGCGGAACGCGTTCAAGGAGCTTTTCGAGGTCGGCGGTACGCTTCACACGCTCGACGCGGCGAAGGTCAGCAACGTGGACAAGGCCAAGGAGAATGCCGCAGCGTTCGCCAGGGAGGTCATCCGGCTGATGCCGACGCGCGTGCTGCGCTCGCCGCGGCTGAGGGTGTTCCCGTTCGGTCGCGACGCGGCCTGAAACGCCCGGCCGAGTCGTAAATGGAAGGCGTCCTCGGGCGCCTTTCCCTATTCCACGAACTCCACCGTCACGCCCGGCTTCACCATCTTTGCCAGTTCCGTCGCGTCCCAGTTGGTAAGCCGGATGCAGCCGTGACTGTTGGTCTTGCCGATCTTCGACGGTTCCGGCGTGCCGTGGATGCCGTAGCTGGGCTTGGACAGGGCGATCCAGACGGTGCCGACCGGACCGTTCGGCCCCGGAGGGATCTGCAGGATCTTGTCGTTGTTGCCCTGCTTGAAGTTGATCTTCGGATTGTAGGTGTAGCCGGGATCGAGTGCGATGCGCTGAACCGAATGGGTGCCGGTGGGCGAGGGGGTGTCGGTCGAGCCGATAGTCGCCGGATAGGCCGCGATGAGGCTGCCGTCCTCGGCATAGGCCAGAACCTGTTCCTTGCTCTTGTCGGCGACGATGCGGGCGACGGCTCCGGTCTTCGGCTTGCCGGGATTGATGACCTTGATGGTGGTGCCCGGGATCGAGAAGTCGGTGCCCGGATTGAGCGCCTTCAGATAGTTCTCGTCCATGTGGAA
>DASUPM010000361.1:0-4037 GCA_036281095.1 Pseudorhizobium sp. | reverse complement strand
CGTCCCATGCCGGTCAGGATGACGCCGACCGCGTTCCTGCCGGCCAGTTCGGCAACCGACTCGAACAGCACATCCACCGACGGCCTGTGCCCGTTCACCGGCTCGCGCTCCACCAGCCGGCAGCACGGCGCCGACGGGTTGACCACCTGCAGGTGCCGCTCGCCGCCGGGGGCGAGGTAGACCTTGCCGATCTCCAGGCGCGCACCGTCGGTTGCTTCCTGAACCACAGGGGCGCAGAGACGATTAAGCCGTTCGGCGAAACTTTTCGTAAACGTCGGCGGCATGTGCTGCGTAATGACCGTCGGCGGACAGTTCTTCGGGAACTTCTGCAGCACCGTGATCAGTGCCTCGACGCCGCCGGTCGATGAGCCTATCGCCACCACCTTGCGCCCGACGCGGTAGCCGGATGCGGGCGTTGCGGATGCCTGCGGCGACGGCGAGGATCGACGCAAGCCCGAACGAGCCGCCGCCTTCACCTTTTCCGCCAGATCGACAAACGGCCGGATGTCTCCGGGCGCAGGCTTGCCGACGCAGTCGAACGCACCGATCTCGAGCGCTGCCAGCGTCGCGTTGGCCCCGTGATGGGTCATCGTCGAGACCATGATGACCGGCATCGGCCGCAGCCGCATGATCTTCTCGAGAAATTCGAGCCCGTTCATGTTGGGCATTTCGATATCGAGAGTGACGACGTCGGGATTGAGTTCCTTGATAGCGGCTCTCGCCTGGAGCGCATCTCCCGCCTGCCCCACCACACTCACCTCCGGATCGGAATTGAGGACGGCAGTGATCAGCCCGCGCATGGTGGGGGAATCATCGACGACAAGGACGCGTGCAGGAGCGCTCATGGGCGTCTCCCCGCATTTCTGCCCGTGTAACGGTAGGTGGTGATTCCGATATTGTCGAAGAGGTTCTTGGAGTCTCCCGACACCCGTTCGGAATGGCCGATATAGAGATGCCCGCCCTCCGGCAGCAGCGAGGCGAAGCGGGACCAGATCTTCATCTGCGTCGGCTCGTCGAAATAGATCACCACGTTGCGGCAGAAGATGACGTCGAACTGCCCCTTGAAAGGCCACTGCGCCATCAGGTTCAGTTCGTTGAAGGTGATGAGTTTCTTGACCCGGTCTTCGACCTGGAACTTGCGGCGCCCTCCGGCATCCACCTCGCGGAAGAACTGCTTGCGCATCGGCGGCGTCACGGTCTCCAGCGCGTTTTCGTCGTAGACGCCGGCTCGGGCGAGAGCCAGGATCTTCGGATCGATATCCGTCGCCAGGATCTTGAAGTCGTAGTCCGCGGCATTGGGCAGCAGGGACATTACCGTCAGCGCGATGGAATAGGGTTCCTGGCCGTCCGAACAGGCCGCCGACCAGATGCGCACCCGCCCGCCGCTCTTCGCCCGCGCGATAAGCCCCGGCAGCACCTCGTCCCGAAGGTGTTCGAAATGATGGTTTTCGCGGAAGAACCGCGTGAAGTTCGTCGTCAGGTGGGAAAGCATTTCGCGCCGGGCAGCAGCGCCCTCCGGAGACGCGACAAGTGCGCAGTATTCCCGGAACCCCTTGAGGCCGAGGTTGCGGATGTGCTTCGAAAGGCGGGAATAGACGAGCGACGCCTTGGAGTCATTCAGAAAGATTCCGGCATCCGAATAGATCATCGCGGCGATTTCGGAGAGGTCGCGGCGCGTCAGCGGATATTCTCCGCTCGCCATCACCTCGTCCGGCGACTGCCGGC
Source organism: Pseudorhizobium sp. (assembly GCA_036281095.1). Lineage (GTDB taxonomy): Bacteria > Pseudomonadota > Alphaproteobacteria > Rhizobiales > Rhizobiaceae > Neorhizobium. Next base: position 2,312 of record DASUPM010000361.1, on the reverse strand, counting down.
TCTCCAATGCTCCCATCGGCATCATGCAGCTATACTTTCCTCTTCGGGGAAGAACGCATCCAGATCGATCATGCAGATCATCCGCTTGTCGATGGCCAGTATTCCTCGAGCATATTGCTTCTCCAGCTCCGAAGAGACCTCCGGCACCGGCTGGATATTATCGTCGGTAATCGTAAGGATATCGGAAACGGCTTCCACCAGAAGTCCCACTATCCGGCTCTTCACCTGCGCCACGATGATGACGTGGCGTTCGCTCGGATCGGCGTCCTTCATCCCCAGCCGCGCGGACAGGTCGATGATCGGCAGCACCGCACCGCGAAGGTTGATCACCCCCATCACGTAGGACGGGGCGTGCGGCAAGGGGGTTGCCGGCGTCCAGCCGCGGATTTCCCGCACCGACATGATGTCGACGCAGAACTCCTGATCGCCGATGCGGAAGGCGATCAGTTCACGGCTGCCCGGGGAAGCATTTTTCACGGCGTACGACATACAATTAACCCGTGGCGGCTAGCGACATTTCCGGTTTGAGGGATTGGCCGCGCGATGCCGCGACCACGGCATCGACGTCCAGGATGAGGGCGACGCGACCATCGCCGAGGATGGTTGCTGCGGCGATGCCCGGAACATGGGTGTAGTTCGCCTCGAGCGACTTGATGACGACCTGGCGCTGCCCCTGGATTGCATCCACCATCAACGCACGCTGACCGCCGCCTTCGGATTCGACGAGCAGGGCGACGCCTTCCACGGGATTGGCCTGGGTCGCGCGGAAGTTCAGGATTCGGCCGACATCCACCAGCGGGCAGAACGAGTTTCTGATGGAGATGAGCCGCTGGTTCGCCCCGAAGGAGTGGATCGAAGAGGCTTCCGGCTGCAGCGTCTCGACGATCGCCGTCAGGGGCACCACGAGCGTCTGGCCGGCGACCGTGACCACCATGCCATCGAGGACGGCGAGCGTAAGCGGCAGGCTCATGGTGAAGGTCGAGCCGAGACCCGGCCTGGACGAGATCGAGATGCGGCCACCGAGCGCCTGGATCGACCGCTTGACGACGTCCATGCCGACGCCGCGGCCGGAGATGTCGGAAATCTTGTCGGCGGTGGAGAAGCCCGGCGCGAAGATCAGGTTGTCGATCTCCTCGTCGGTCAGGTTGGCATCGGGCGCGATCAGGTCGTTGTCGATCGCCTTCTGCTTCACGCGCTCACGGTTGATCCCGGCGCCGTCATCGACGAGTTCGATCAGGATGCGGCCGGAACGATGCTTGGCGGTCAGCTTGATCGTGCCTTCCGGATCCTTGCCGGCGGCTTCGCGCTTTTCGGGTGTCTCGATACCATGGTCCACGGCGTTGCGGATCATGTGGGTCAGCGGCTCGGCGAGCTTGTCGATGACCGTCTTATCGACTTCCGTGTTCTCGCCTTCCGTCACGAGGCGAATGGACTTGCCGACCATGTCGGCCACTTCGCGGACGATACGGGACATGCGCTGGAAGACCGGCTTCACCGGCTGCGCACGGATCGCCATGACGGAATCCTGGATCTCGCGGGTGAGCTGCTGCAGCTCTTCCAGACCCATGTTGATGGACGAGGTTCCCGTCGTGTCGTTCTCGATGACGCTCTGGGAGAGCATCGCCTGATTGATCACCAGCTCGCCGACGAGATTGATGAGGCGGTCAACGCGGTCCAGATCGACGCGGATGGTCTGGCCCGCAGCGGCAGCGGCAGCCGTCGTTTGCGCGGCAGCAGCAGCGGCGGCCGCCGTCTCCTTTTTCTCCACACGCGCGGCGGCAGCAGCCATCTTCGAGACATCGCTTGCGAGTTCCGCGGCAGCCACGGCAGCTTTCGCCGGATCGGCAGCAGACGGCGCGGAAGGCTGATCGGCCGGTGCGCCCTCATCGAGAGCCGAGAGGTCGAAGGGCACCGGAACCATGGGAAGCTCCTCGCCGGCAGGCTGGGCTTCGGCGGCGCGCACATCGAGTTCGCAATCCCATTCGGCGAATTCGAAAATCGCCCGGATCTCGTCTTCGGTCTTCGTCGTCTTGAGGGAAATCGTCCAGCTGAAATAGGACTCTTCCGGGTCCAAGCTGTCGAGCGGCGGCAGGGAATCGAGGTCGCAGTTGATGCTCATTTCGCCGATGCGGGAAAGGTCGCGCAGCAGGAGTGCGGCTTCGTTGCCCTTGGCATAGAGCTCGCGGCGGGGCCGGAAGGCGATGTCGAACATCTGGCCGTCTTCGGCCGGGCCGTCATCCTCATCGAAGCCGTCGAACGTGAATGGTATCGGCTGGAAGCCGCCGTCGTCGGCAGCAGCGGGAGCTGCCGGC
>DASUPM010000360.1:0-2701 GCA_036281095.1 Pseudorhizobium sp. | reverse complement strand
CCTTCGTATTTGAGCTGCTTCAGACGAATGCGGCACACCATCTGATCGAACATGGTGATGCCCCACATATCGCGGCCATCGAGCGGGCGCGGCCGGAAGGTGAGCGCCGTGACCGGCTGTGTCGGCGCGGTAAAATCTTCCGGGATAGCGCCACCGGGCGCCGGCTGCTCGGTGATCGGAAGAAGCGGTTCGCCATTGCGCCGGTCGAGAACGTAGATGTCCCCTTGCTTGGTCGGCCCGACAAGCGCCGGCACGACGGTGCCGTCCGGTTTCGTCAGATCCAGCAGAACCGGTTGTGCGGGAACATCCATGTCCCACAGGTCGTGATGGACGGTCTGGCGGACCCACCGGTCTGCTCCGGTGTTGATATCCAGAGCCACGATGGAGGATGCATATTTCTCGACGCTCTCGGAGCGGTTCATGCCGAGCTGATCGGGGACCTGATTGCCGAGGGGGATGTAGACGAGCCCGAGATCTTCATCGACGCTGAAAATGGACCAGCTGTTCGGCGAGTTCGCGGAATAGGTCTGGCCCGGCGGCAGCGGCGCCGTCTGGCTTGGATTGCCGGAGTCCCAGTTCCAGATCAACTCCCCCGAATTGACGTCGAAGGCGCGGATCACGCCAGATGGCGATTTGACGGAGTAGTTGTCGTTGACCGCCCCGCCGATGATGATCTTGCCATCGACAATCACCGGCGGCGAAGTCGAATAATAATAGCCTGCCGGGTTGTACGGCATGCCCTGCTCGAGCTGAAGCGTACCGTTCTGGGCGAACGAAGTGCACACCTGCCCGTTCGCCGCATCGAGTGCGATCAGGCGCGCGTCGGACGTCGGCAGATAGACGCGTTGAGCGCAGGGAGTATTCGGCTGCGCTGCGGGATCGGCATAGTAGGTGACGCCACGGCAGGTCTGGTGCTGCCGGTCGGGGTTCAGGCCCGCGTTCGGATCATACTTCCACTGCTCTTCGCCGGTCGTGGCATTGATCGAGATCGCCCAGTTGTGCGGCGTGCAGATGAAGAGGCTGTTGCCGATCTTCAGCGGCGTGACCTGATAGGTCGTCTCGCCCACATCCTCTGGAAGCTTCACGTCGCCCGTCTGGTAGCGCCACACCTCTTCGAGTTCATCCACGTTGTCGACATTGACCTGATCGAGCGGCGAGTACCGCTGGCCATACGGTGTCCGGCCGTACTGGTGCCATTCCCCGGGCGGCACATCGCCACCCAGATCCGGCGCCGCCGCGATCTGTTCCTCGGGCAGATTGCCGTCGAGGTCCGTGCTGTTGACGAACATGGAGATGATCGCGACGAGAATGGCGATGGCGACAGATGCAGCAAGCGGGGTCGCTCCCGCGGCGTAGCGGGCGCCGGTCGGACTTCTGAACCCGAGTGGCTTACGAATCCAAGGCGTCAGCAGCCATATGCCGAGCAGGATGATGACACCGCCTCGCGGCCCGAGCTGCCACCAGTCGAGCCCGACTTCCCAGACCGCCCATATGAGCGAAGCGATCACGATGACCGCGTAGAGAACAAGAGCTGCCTGCCGGCGCATGAAGAGCAGCACCGCAGTTACGAGGAAGCCTATGCCTGCGATAAGATAATAGGGGCTGCCGCCGAGCATCAGCAGTTGCGTGCCACCGATACCAAGTACGATCCCGACCAGCGCAAGAAGGATCGCAGTCACTAAAATAGCCATATCTGAAAATCCTGTCCGACTGCAGTCTGAAGGGTGCAGTTTGTCCGCCCACCTGCACGTGAACGCGTCCCACGGTCGAAAGTTCCAGGTGTTCCGAGCCGGCTTTCGGAACCAACGGCGAGAGATCGGGTTTGCCGATCCTGAAGGAGGTACAAGATGCAGCGATCACAACAGGGCCCGACCTTCGACACGAGCGGCGAACCGACCGGGACGCTCCAGCAGGCGAAGGATATTGCAAAAGGCTGCACCCGCTGCGACCTCCTACCGCGACGCGACCCATCTTGTTTTCGGCGAAGGGCCGGAACGAGCGGACGTCGTCCTCGTCGGCGAACAGCCGGGCGACAAGGAGGATATCGTCGCACACCCGTTTGTCGGTCCGGCGGGGCAGTTGCTGGATCGCTCGCTGGAGGAGGCCGGGATCGACCGGCGGCGCTGTTATGTGACGAATGCGCTCAAACACTTCAAGTTCACGCCCCGGGGCAAGCGCCGCATCCATGCCAAGCCGAACGTCGGGGAAACCAGGGCCTGTGCCTGGTGGCTGGCGACCGAACTGCGTCTGATCCAGCCGAGGCTCGTCGTGGCACTGGGCGCGACGGCCTTGTATTCGCTTCTCGGCAAGGAGGTAAAAGTGACCCGTGACAGGGGCAGAATTCTGCGGGCACCTGCGGGCCTTCCCATCCTGGTCACCATTCATCCCTCTGCGCTTCTGCGCACCTGGGACAGACCCGACGCCGCCCAGGAAAGGGGCCGCTTCGTTGACGATCTGCGGAAGGTCTCCACCTATCTCCGATGACCTGAGAAAGGGAACCGATGAGCTACGAACTGTTCTACTGGGACGGCATCCAGGGCCGGGGAGAATTCGTGCGGCTGGTGCTGGAGGATGCCGGCGCAGCATATACCGACGTCGCCCGTAGCGCGGGCGGCACCGAAAGGATGACTGCATTCCTGCAAGGCAACGAGGGTGCGCGGCCGCCGTTCGCGCCGCCATTCCTGAAAGATGGCGAACTCGT
>DASUPM010000359.1:0-7947 GCA_036281095.1 Pseudorhizobium sp. | reverse complement strand
CGAGCTTCTGCTTTCCGACTACAGCCGCCGCGGCTTCTTCGACGGCATCGGCATTCGTCTTCCGACCATCTGCATCCGCCCAGGAAAGCCGAACAAGGCCGCCTCCGGCTTCTTCTCGAATATTCTCCGGGAACCTCTGGCCGGCCAGGAAGCGATCCTTCCGGTATCCGAGGACGTGCGTCACTGGCATACCTCGCCACGCTCCGCAGTCGGCTTCCTCATCCACGGCGCCACCATCGATGTGGACAAGGTCGGACCTCGCCGGAACCTGTCGATGCCGGGTCTCAGCGCCACGGTCGGCGAACAGATCGAGGCATTGCGCCGGGTCGCCGGCGACAAGGCGGTCGGGCTGATCCGCCGCAAACCCGACGAAATGATCATGAAGATGGTCGCCGGCTGGGCACCGGGGTTCGAGGCCAAGCGGGCGACGGAACTCGGCTTCACGGCGGAGAAGTCGTTCGATGAGATCATCCAGGTCCACATCGAAGACGAACTGGGAGGCAGGCTCGGATGAACACGGTCCCCAGGAAGCAGATCGCCTTTCTCGGCACCGGGCTGATGGGTGCTCCGATGGTCCGCCGCCTGCTTGGCGCAGGCTTCCCGGTCACCGTCTGGAACCGTGATCCCGCCAAGGCATCCCCGCTTGTCGCAGATGGGGCGAGGAAGGCGCAGTCCGCCGCGGAAGCCGCAACCGGGGCCGATGTCGTCTTCACCATGCTGACCAACGGCCAGGCCGTTGCCGACATCCTGTTCGACAAGGGCGTCGCCGACGCGATGTCGAAGGAAAGCATCCATATCGACTGCAGTTCCATCGCGCCGCCGATCGCCAGAGAGAATGCAAGCAAGCTTGCGGAACGCGGCATCCGCAACCTCGATGCTCCCGTTTCCGGAGGGACCGCCGGCGCTGCTGCCGGTACGCTCGCAATCATGGCGGGCGGCGACGCGCAGGACGTGGCGCGTTTGGAGGACGTATTCGCGGCCCTTGGGCGGGTGACGCATGTAGGACCGAGCGGGGCAGGTCAGATCTGCAAACTAGCCAACCAGCAGATCGTCGCCGTCACCATCGGTGCGGTTGGCGAAGCGATGATCCTGGTCGAGGCAGGCGGCGCATCGCGGGCCGCATTCCGCGACGCAATCCGCGGAGGGTTTGCCGAAAGCCGTATCCTCGATCTCCACGGGGCCCGCATGATCGAACGGAATTTCGTTCCGGGCGGAGCTTCCGCCAACCAGTTGAAGGACCTGGAAGCGGTGATGGCAATGGCGGGGGAGCTTTCCCTGACCCTGCCGCTGACCGAAGAAGTCAGGCAGCAGTTCTTCGACTTCGTCAACGCAGGCGGCTCGGAGAAGGATCACAGCGGTCTCCTTCTGCACCTCGAGAACCTCAATCAGAAATCCCGGACATGAGCATGAGCAAGGACACGTCGAAACAACGCCGGCTTCGGTCGCAGGACTGGTTCGATAACCCGGACCATATCGACATGACCGCGCTCTACCTCGAGCGCTTCATGAACTACGGGATCACACCGGAGGAACTGCGGTCCGGCAAGCCGATCATCGGCATCGCCCAGAGCGGCAGCGATCTGACCCCCTGCAATCGCGTACATGTGGAACTCGTCAAGCGCGTGCGCGACGGTATCCGCGATGCCGGCGGGATTCCGATCGAGTTCCCGACGCATCCCATCTTTGAAAACTGCAAGCGTCCGACGGCTGCGCTGGATCGCAACCTTGCCTATCTTAGCCTTGTCGAGGTCCTCTACGGCTATCCCCTGGACGGCGTGGTGCTCACCACCGGCTGCGACAAGACGACTCCGTCCGCCCTGATGGCGGCATCGACCGTCGATATTCCCGCGATCGTGCTGTCGGGCGGCCCGATGCTCGATGGCTGGCATGAAGGAGATCTTGTCGGCTCCGGCACTGTCATCTGGCGGATGCGCCGCAAATTTGCGGCCGGCGAAATCGACCGGGAGGAGTTCCTGCAGGCAGCGCTGGATTCCGCACCTTCAGTTGGCCACTGCAACACCATGGGCACAGCGTCGACCATGAACGCCCTTGCCGAGGCACTCGGCATGTCGCTGACCGGCTGCGGCGCCATTCCTGCCGCCTACCGGGAGCGCGGCCAGATGGCCTACCGCACCGGCAAGCGGGCGGTCGAGCTCGTCTGGGAGGATCTGAAGCCCTCCGACATCCTGACGCGCGAAGCGTTTCTGAATGCCATCCGCGTCAATTCCGCGATCGGTGGCTCGACCAACGCCCAGCCGCATCTGGCGGCCATGGCAAAGCATGCTGGCGTCGATCTTTATCCGGATGACTGGCAGGTGCACGGCTTCGACATCCCGCTGCTCGCCAATGTCCAGCCCGCAGGACAGTATCTTGGCGAACGCTATCATCGAGCCGGCGGCACGCCTGCGATCATGTGGGAGCTGCTTCAGTCCGGCAATCTCGATGGCAACTGTCGCACGGTGACCGGTCGAACGATGGCCGAAAACCTCGAAGGACGGGAAGCGACCGACAGGGAAGTCATCCGTCCCTTCGGCCAGCCGCTGAAGGAAAAGGCGGGCTTCGCCGTACTGAAGGGCAATCTCTTCGACTTCGCCATCATGAAGACCAGCGTCATCTCCGAAGGCTTCCGGGAGCGTTATCTGCAGGAGCCTGGACGTGAAGGCGTTTTTGAAGGCAAAGCGGTCGTCTTCGACGGTTCGGAAGACTACCACCATCGCATCAACGATCCGGCCCTCGGCATCGACGAGAATACGATCCTGGTGATCCGCGGCGCCGGCCCGCTCGGCTGGCCGGGCTCCGCCGAGGTGGTCAACATGCAGCCGCCGGATCATCTCCTGAAGAAGGGCATCATGAGCCTGCCGACGATCGGCGACGGGCGCCAGTCGGGCACTGCCGACAGCCCCTCTATCCTCAACGCCTCGCCCGAAAGTGCGGCGGGGGGAGGTCTGGCATGGCTGAGGACCGGCGATATCATCCGCATCGACCTCAACCAGGGCCGTTGCGACATGCTGGTGGAGCCGGATGAGATCGAGCGGCGCAAGGCAGACGGCATCCCGACCGTACCCGCCGATGCCACGCCCTGGCAGCGGATCTACCGCAAGTCCGTGACGCAACTGTCGGACGGCGCGGTGCTTGAAGGTGCGGCCGATTTTCGCCAGATCGCCGCAAAGATGCCGCCACGGCACAATCACTGAAACGGCGGCGGCAGGTTCAACGGCTGAACAGGATCTTGACAAAGGTTCTGTAAGTCAGGATCTGCCGCTCCAACTGAGCCGGATCCTTCAACGCCTTGGCCATGATGATGGCACCGTCGAAAATGCAGGACAACGTCTGGGCGAGGTCCTCCAGCGACACCTGCTCACGCGGCGGATAGACGGCCGCGATGTCCGCCAGATATCCCTGAAAACGCGTATTCCATTTGCGGACCGAGGCGGCATTGAGTTCGTGGACCTGGTGATCGAACAACCGCTCCTGATAGCAGATGGAGGCCACCATACAGCCAGGATGGCCGCCGCTGAGGTCGCGTGTCATCTCCGCCAGCAGTTTCAGACCGAGGAGAAACGCCTGTAGAGGGTCGTCGGTCGGTTCCCTGGCTCGGCCGAAGATCTCATCGAAGATTTCGTCGTTTTCCTCGACGTAGCGCCGCAGCATCTCGCGAGCCAGTTCGTTCTTGTCCCGGAAGTGGTAGAAGAAGCCGCTCTTCGTGATGCCGGCCTCCGCGATCACCTCCTCGATGGAGGTCGCGGCAAAGCCCTTCGCCAGAACCGACGCCTGCGCAATCTCCAGGATCTTTTGCCGGGTCGCCTCTCCCTTGGAACGCCTTGAACCCCGCGGAAGCTGCACCGGTGGTACGGTTTCGACGTCTCTCGTCTGCGCATCCGCTACGGGTACTGCCAAAGATGTCATGCTAACACCTTTCCACGGCTAGTGTTTTCAAGAGAAGAGCCGAAGCTGGACCGCAAGGCTCCTATCGCGCCTGCCGCCCTGCTGCGAAAACCTCTGGGTCCCCAAACCCAAGCCCACACGCGAGATCGGGCAAGATTAGCACAGGAGGAGCCTATGGCCAAATATCGGGCGGACCTGCCGCAGTTGAGCGGCGCAACCTTTCTTACCGACGGCGGCCTCGAGACCACGCTGTTGTTTCAGCGCGGAATCGATTTGCCGCTGTTCGCATCCTTCCCTCTTCTCGACGATGATCGGGGTCGCCAGAAACTGACGGAATATTACGAGGCATATCTGGCGATCGCGCGCGAACGGGGCCTTGGCTTTATCCTCGATACGCCGACCTGGCGAGCCAGCCGCGATTGGGGGCAGCAACTGGGTTATGATATCGATGCCTTGCGGAGCCTCAACCGGCGGTCCGTGACCTATATCGCCGGGCTCCGTAATCTCTGGGCGCAACCCGGAAGTCCGATCGTTCTCAACGGGGTCCTTGGTCCCCGCGGCGACGGATACAAGGCGGGCTCGATGACCGCTCAGGAGGCAGAAGCCTACCATACCTTCCAGATGAAGGCGTTCGCGCTATCCGAGGCAGACATGGTGAGTGCCGTCACCATGAACAACGTGGAGGAGGCGATAGGCATCGCGCGGGCAGCAAAGGCCGCGGGATTGCCCTGCGTGATCTCCTTCACGGTGGAAACCGACGGTCGCCTGGCGACCGGCATGGGCCTGAAGACGGCTGTCGAAACCACCGATGAGGTCACCGGCGGCAGCCCGGTCTACTACATGGTCAACTGCGCCCACCCTTCGCATTTCCAGGACGCGCTGGCACGCGGTGAAAGCTGGGTGGATCGCATCGGCGGCATCCGCGCCAACGCCTCTACCAAAAGCCATGCAGAGCTCGACGAGGCCACGGAGCTCGATATGGGCGACCCGGCCGACCTTGGCCGACGCTACGACGGCCTGCGCCGCAGCCATCCGTCGCTGCGCGTGATCGGCGGCTGCTGCGGCACGGACCACCGTCACATGCTGGCGATCTGCGATGCCTGCCTCCCGCTGGCAGCAGCAGAGTGAGGAGGGCATGATGCGGCCAAGGTTGAAATTTTTCGTCTCCGGATGGCTCCGCCGTTGCTGGAACACGCCAGAGGATGCGATCCTATGGCCAACGGAAATCGGACCGCCCACATCCTGCAAACGCAGCAGGTATGAAGATTACCTGTTGCGGGATATCGGGCTCCACGACAACCGTACCCGGCTTCGTCGCAGACCCCATCTCTCCCGGTACTAGCGGGTGGAATCGAAGTACTTCTTCCGTGGCTCTGCCGCGGAAGAGGTACTTCTGGCAACGACAGTAACGATCAGATCACGGCGCTCATGCCGCCATCGACATAGATGATCTGGCCGTTCACATAGTTCGAAGCATCCGAAGAGAGGAAGACGGCAGCTCCGATCAATTCTTCCGGCTTGCCCCAGCGTCGCGACGGCGTCCGTCCCTTCACCCAGCTATCGAACTGCGGATTGTCGATCAATGCCTGGTTCATGTCGGTCAGCATGTAGCCGGGACCGATGGCGTTCGCCTGGATGCCGTGTTCGGCCCACTCCGCCGCCATCGCTTGCGTCAGCGTTTTGATGCCACCCTTCGCTGCCGTGTAGGGTGCAACCGTTGCACGCCCGAGGCCGCTCATGAGCGAGCCGATATTGACGACCTTGCCCCGCTTGCGGGGAAGCATCCGCTTCGCCGCTTCCCGTGAGACAAGGAAGGCGCTGGTGAGATTCGTCTCGATCACCCGCCTCCAATCGGCACTCTCCAGTTCGACGATGGGTTTCCGATGCTGAACACCGGCATTGTTGACGAGGATATCGATCTCCAGCCCGTCAGCGTCGAAGCGTTCGAAGGCCGCAGTCACCGCCGCTTCGTCGGTCACGTCGAAGGCCGCAGTGGTCACGGTAAAGCCTTCCTCTCGCAGGGACGACGCACTTTCTTCCAGCCGCTCGGCGTTGACGCCATTGAGGACCACCGAGGCTCCGGCTTCGGCCAGCCCCCGGGCAATTGCGTAGCCAAGTCCGCGGGAGGAGCCGGTAACGAGGGCCGTGCGGCCTTCGAGGCTGAAGAGCTGGTTTGTCACGATGGTCTCCCGGAATTCCGATTGCAGTAAACTGCTCTTAGTCGGCGGCCGCTGTCCGTGTCCAGACGCTCGGGAGGGATTGCCGTTCGGCGAGGGGAGAGATTCGGGCTTGCGGACGTCGATCCAGGCGTCCCAGGGATGCGGCGCCGGATTTTCCGGCGCCGCAATCTCGCTCAGGCTGCGCTGCGGCCGTATTGTGCCGTCGGCACTTCCGCGATCGTCTTCAGAACGACCGAAGCAATCTGGTAGGGGCAGCCCTGCGAGTTCGGCCGGCGATCTTCCAGATAACCCCTGTAATCGTTCTTCACGAAGGAATGAGGAACGCGGATGGAGGCACCACGGTCCGCGACCCCGTAGGAGAACTGGTTCCACGGCGCGGTCTCATGCTTGCCTGTCAGGCGCATGTGGTTGTCCGGACCATAGACATCGATGTGCTCTTGCCAGTTCTTGGCGAATGCAGCCATCAGTGCCTCGAAATAGTCCTTGCCGCCGACTTCGCGCATGAACGCGGTCGAGAAGTTGCAGTGCATCCCCGAGCCGTTCCAATCCGTGTCGCCGAGCGGCTTGCAGTGGAACTCCACGTCGATGCCGTACTTTTCGCAAAGACGGATCAGCAGGTAGCGTGCGATCCAGATCTGGTCGGCAGCCTTCTTGGAGCCCTTGCCGAAGATCTGAAACTCCCATTGGCCCTTTGCCACTTCAGCGTTGATGCCTTCATGGTTGATGCCTGCCGCGAGGCAGAGGTCGAGGTGCTCCTCGACGATCTCACGGGCGATCGAGCCGACGTTCTTGTAGCCGACGCCGGTGTAGTACGGACCCTGCGGCGCCGGATACCCCTGCTCCGGGAAACCGAGCGGGCGACCGTTCTCGTAGAAGAAGTATTCCTGCTCGAAACCGAACCATGCACCCTCGTCGTCGAGAATGGTCGCGCGGCTGTTGGATGGGTGAGGCGTCACGCCATCCGGCATCATGACTTCGCACATGACCAGTGCACCGTTTGTGCGGGCCGGATCGGGATAGATGGCGACAGGCTTCAGAACGCAATCGGAGCTGCGCCCTTCGGCCTGCATCGTCGACGACCCGTCGAAGCCCCAGAGCGGCAGCTGCTCGATCGTCGGGAAGGAATCGAATTCCTTGATCTGCGTCTTGCCGCGGAGGTTTGCCACCGGCGTATAGCCATCAAGCCAAATGTACTCGAGCTTGTATTTTGTCATCGCACTCTCTCTTCAATACTGCGTCAGTGAACGCCGGCCGACCAAGGGCGCCCTATCGCTCCTGTATCGGCGGTTACACCATCCTATGCATATCTCGTGCCAACTCGTCAGAACGATCAAGAACACCGCATTTCAGTGAACTTGAATGATCTGGAATATGCGTTTGGGGCAGAGAAACGTTGGGAATCCGATAATTGCGGCATTGATCTCCCTGCCGCATTGACCTGCCGGAACTTGGAAGGCTGGCTTCGCGTTCAGCGGATACCAAAAAGAGACGGCAAGTGATCTGATTGAAGGATGCTGGCTGACTAATTCGAGTGCAGATGCGCAAATAATGTGCTAAACAAGAGACATAAATACCGCCGTGGGGAATGACAATGACTCCAGAAGTTGAGCGTGTATCGGCAAAGATCTACCAGTTTCCCGTAAAACGGGCGGCGGAGCGACGGCCGCAGACGCGGCTTGCGGAAGAAGCTGCACGCTATTCGGACATTGTCGCCGATGAGTGCTGGTACCACGAAGAGGCTGCTGCCCAGGAACCCAAGCTCCCGCGCCACGATTAGGCCTCGCCATACCAACCGGTCGCGGACTTGCCCTCACATCCGGTTCTTCTCCGAGAGAACTCAATCCCCTGCTGTGCGTTCCGGCGGCGTTTCCTGCTTTTCCAG
>DASUPM010000358.1:0-5609 GCA_036281095.1 Pseudorhizobium sp. | reverse complement strand
GAGGTTGGCGCCGCTCGTCGCGACGGTCTGGCGGTAGACTTCCGGGTTCGTCAGGGCAAAATTCGCAGGCGATAGCGCGGCGGTCATCTGCCTGACGTAGAATTGCGCCTTGTGCCTGGTGTGCTCGTCCAGGCCTTCGGCTTCAGCCACCAGCTTTTCCGCCCAGGATGCCGTCACCTGATAGGCCTGTCGCAGGAATGCGTAGAACGGGTTCTTCACCCACTCGTCATCGGCAAAGCGCTTGTCGCGCGGCAGATCATCGACCTCAGCGATGGGACCACCGGCAAATTGTGACAGGGTTCGGGCCCAGATTCCGATATAGCTGGAGAAAAGCAGGGATTGGGCTTCGAGACTCCGTTTTGGATCGGACACCCAGTACTGGACCACCTCGGAAAGGGTCTTCACAAGGTCAGTGACGGGATCCGCGGCAGGATCGACGACGTCGCCACGCTCCCGCGCGCCAAGCCAATCGGACGCTGCCTGGCCCACGTGTTCGAGCGCACGGGCCAGATTGACGGCGAGGGCGGCCGGATCCTTGACTATATAGGCTTCGGCGGACTCCGGGTCGAAACCGAGAAAGCCTTCCGTACCGGTTTGCTTCTCCTCCCTGTTGTCGGCCAATCGCCCCTCCGAAGCAGAACTGTTCCTGCGGCTTGATTTCTTTGTACATAGTGCCGGAAATTGAATACAAGTGCCAGCGATTGACGCAGAATGCGTCGAGTTTATGAGCGCCGAAGATGGGCGGGACGTGATGGAAGAACTGAAGCGCCGGGCGGGCTTGCCGCTCTCATTTCTCTGGGTCGGCGCGCTGCCGATCCTGCTTTCGGGCTGCAACAGCTTTGCGCTCGACGATGGCATTCCCAATACCGCGCCGCAGGCGACGGTCGTGTCGAATCAGTCCGCACCCGCGCCGGGATCGTTGAGCAAACGCGACACCGGCACCTATCCGACATTCGGCGGGCAGTTGACCGCGGCAAACAAGCAGATCGGCGACGAAGAGGCCGCCGGCAGCGAAGCGGAGCTTTCTGCACTGGCTCAGGCCCGTGCCAATGGTCATGTTTCCGAGGCCGAGTATAGGCGTCGTCTCGCCGAACTGCGGCGCCTGGCTGCCGAACACGGCAGCGACGCCGAGGCCGCCATCGCCAATTAGCGCTTGCGTTTCGGGCGGTTTGGCCGCAAATCACCAAATCGTCGATTGGGCGATATCCCCGCGCTGCCTGGTGCCGCGCGTGCTTCCACGGGGAGAGATATGGAAGAGTTTCACAAAGTCCGCAGACTGCCGCCATACGTCTTTGAACAGGTCAACCGTTTGAAGGCCAGTGCGCGAGCGGCGGGCGCGGACATTATCGACCTCGGCATGGGCAACCCCGACCTGCCGACGCCCAAGAACATCGTCGATAAGCTGTGCGAGGTGGTGCAGGATCCGCGCACCCATCGTTATTCGTCTTCGAAGGGAATCCCCGGCCTCCGGCGCGCGCAGGCCGCTTATTATGCCCGTCGCTTCGGCGTGAAGCTCAACCCGGAGACCCAGGTGGTCGCCACATTGGGTTCGAAGGAGGGCTTCGCCAACATGGCACAGGCCATCACGGCGCCCGGCGACGTGGTCCTCTGCCCCAACCCCACCTATCCGATCCATGCCTTCGGCTTCCTGATGGCGGGGGGTGTCATCCGCTCGATGAACGTCGAACCGGACGAGAGCTTCTTCGGTCCGCTGGAGCGGGCGGTGCGCCACTCGATCCCCAAGCCGCTGGCGCTGATCATCAACTACCCGTCGAACCCGACCGCTCATGTGGCGTCGCTCGACTTCTACAAGGACGTGATCGACTTTGCCCGCAAGCACGAGATCATCGTGCTGTCCGATCTTGCCTATTCGGAAATCTACTTCGACGACAACAATCCGCCGCCCTCCGTTCTCGAGGTGCCCGGCGCGATGGACGTGGCGGTGGAATTCACCTCGATGTCGAAGACCTTTTCCATGCCCGGATGGCGGATGGGCTTTGCGGTCGGCAACGAGAGGCTGATTGCGGCGCTGACCCGAGTGAAATCCTATCTCGACTATGGAGCGTTCACGCCGATCCAGGTGGCCGCGACGCATGCGCTGAACGGCGACGGCTCGGACATCGCAGAAGTGCGCGCCGTCTACAAGCGGCGCCGCGACGTCATGGTGGAGAGCTTCGGGAAGGCCGGCTTCGAGGTTCCTCCGCCGGCTGCCACCATGTTTGCCTGGGCGAAGATTCCGGAGAAGTTCCGCCACCTCGGCTCGCTGGAATTTTCCAAGCTTCTGGTGGAGAAGGCGGATGTGGCGGTGGCGCCCGGCGTCGGCTTCGGCGAAATGGGAGACGATTATGTCCGCCTCGCGCTGGTGGAAAACGAGCACCGGATCCGGCAGGCGGCCCGCAACATCAAGAAGTTCCTCTCGACCGCCGACGAAACCATGCACAACGTGATTTCGCTGAACGCGCGTCGCTGATCGCAATACCGTCTTCCGGCGGCCCCATGCGGGCCGCCAATCCTCCCCAATCAGGAAAGCTACTATGGCAGATGCCCTCGAAGTCGGCATTGCGGGTCTGGGAACTGTTGGCGCTTCGCTGGTGCGGATCATCGCGACGCGGGCAAACGAGCTTGCGGTAACT
Organism: Pseudorhizobium sp.; assembly: GCA_036281095.1. Lineage (GTDB taxonomy): Bacteria > Pseudomonadota > Alphaproteobacteria > Rhizobiales > Rhizobiaceae > Neorhizobium. Next base: position 2,976 of record DASUPM010000358.1, on the reverse strand, counting down.
TGCGGACGGCCGATCACGATCGCGGCCGTCAGCGCCAGGGACCGGGCCCGGGATCGCGGCATCGATCTCTCCGGCATTGCGTGGTTCGACTCGCCGGAGACCATGGCTGCCGAAGCCGATATCGACGTTTTCGTCGAACTGATGGGCGGTGCCGAAGGCGCGGCAGACCGCTCCGTGCGGGCAGCCCTGTCACGAGGCCTCCATGTGGTGACGGCAAACAAGGCGCTTCTGGCAAGGTGCGGGGTCGAACTGGCCGCACTCGCCGAGGACAAGAGTGTCCTGCTGAACTTCGAAGCGGCGGTTGCCGGGGGCATTCCCGTCATCAAGGCGCTGCGTGAATCGCTCACCGGAAATCAGGTGTCGCGGGTCTACGGCATCATGAACGGCACCTGCAACTACATCCTGACGCGGATGGAGAAGGAAGGCCTGACCTTCGATGATTGCCTGAAGGAGGCGCAGCGTCTCGGCTATGCGGAGGCGGATCCGACCTTCGATATCGAGGGGAACGACACGGCGCACAAGCTCGCCATCCTGACGACACTCGCCTTCGGCACGCAGATCGCCGCCGACCAGATCTATCTCGAAGGCATCAGCAATATCTCGATCCAGGATATCGAGGCTGCTGCGGATCTCGGTTACCGCATCAAGCTGCTGGGCGTGGCGCAAAGGACCGAAACGGGCGTGGAGCAGAGGGTACATCCCACGATGGTGCCGCGCGACAGCGTGATCGCGCAGGTCGATGGCGTCACCAATGCCGTGGCGATCGAGTCGGATATCCTGGGCGAACTGCTGATGGTAGGACCCGGCGCCGGCGGGGACGCGACCGCCTCAGCGGTGCTTGGCGATATCGCCGACATCGCGAAAAGCCGACCGGGAGAGCAGCGCGTACCCGTGCTCGGCACACCGGCGAAGGCGCTGGCGCCCTATGTCAGGGCGCGGATGCGCAGCCACGAAGGCGGCTATTTCATCCGCCTCACCGTTGCGGATCGCGCGGGGGTTTTTGCCAGCGTTGCGACGCGGATGGCGGAAAACAATATCTCGCTCGAATCGATCGTGCAGCGCGCCGGTCAGCAGGCAGAAACGGTGGAGTCGAAGACGATCGTGCTGGTCACGCATGCGACCACGGAGGAATCGGTGCGGAAAGCAGTCGCGGCGATCAAGGCGGAGAGCTACCTCGTCGGCGAGCCGCAGGTCATCCGTATCGAGCGTCCCAAGGCATTCTAGGCTGCGCTGCACATCTCCTGGACAATCGATCACGGCCGCTAGCATCGCGCCTGTTCAAAACCGCGATATCGGGCGGCCGCGCCACTGGCCATAAGCCCGGCTTCGTCGTATTTTGCCCCGTCACATCACTGTCGCAGGAGGAGGCGTCAGCTTGATTGCGCAAAGACCGACGAACAGATCCTTTCGACTCGCTTACAGAGGGGTGCCCGCCGGATTTTCGAACAGTGCTTCCGGTTCGCCACCCCATGCCAACGATCAGGAATTGCAAGAGGATTTCTACGGGAGACGGAATTGGACGGTGGTGCTGGTACTCGGCGTGCCGCTTTTCGTCCTCGGTTGCCTGATGTTGGCATTCCTTTAGGCGTCGCGACAGCGGGCATTCACACTGGCCGGGTTCGGTATGCGAAGAAGCCCATGCCGAAAACGATTCCGTTTCGGCGGACGATAATCTACTAAGACATCATGACGGCAAGGCAGCTTCCTCCAATCGCGCCCGCAGACGGCCAGGTAGACCCGGTGCCGCGGGCCTTTCTGAATGTCGAACGCTCGGCCTGCGGCCAGCGCTGGATTTCGCGCCTCGACCAGGCCGCGCAGAATCGGGCGCTGGCAATCTCCCAGGTGCACGGCCTTCCGGACCTTGTTGCCCGCGTGCTTGCCGGGCGGGGCGTGGAGCTCGACAACGCACCGAAGTTCCTCGATCCGACCATCCGGTCGCTGATGCCGGACCCATTTACGCTGACCGATTGCGAGAAGGCTGCCGAACGCATCTGCGCGGCAATCGAACGCCGGGAGCGGGTGGCGATCTTCGGAGATTACGATGTCGACGGGGCCGCGTCGTCTGCCCTTGTCTACCGTTTCCTCACCCATTTCGGGGTTCAGGCGGAAATCTACATCCCGGACCGGATCTTCGAAGGCTATGGACCGAACGCACCGGCGATCCGCCAACTGATCGCCAACGGCGCGAACCTGATCGTGACGGTGGACTGTGGCTCGACGAGCCATGATGCGCTAGCGGCGGCAAGGGACGAGCGTTGCGACGTCATCGTCATAGACCACCACCAGGTGGGCTACGAGCTTCCGCCATGCCACGCGCTCGTCAATCCGAATCGGGAGGATGACCTCTCGGGGCAGGGGCATCTCTGTGCCGCCGGCGTGGTCTTCATGGTGCTCGTCGCCACGGCAAGGATGCTGCGCGAGCGAGGCAATCCGCAGGCCCGGACCCTCGACCTCCTGCAATGGCTCGACCTCGTTGCCCTTGCAACCGTCTGCGATGTGGTGCCCCTCAAGGGACTCAACCGCGCCTTTGTCGTGAAGGGGCTGATCGCCGCGCGACACATGAACAATGCGGGGCTTGCGGCGCTTTTTCGGAAAGCGGGTCTCGGCGGTCCGGTCACGCCCTATCATCTCGGCTTCCTCGTCGGACCGCGAATCAATGCCGGCGGCCGGATCAGCGATGCGGCGCTCGGCAGCCGGCTTCTCACCATGGACGATGCGGCGGCGGCGGAAGAGATCGCGGCGCGGCTCGACGAGCTCAATCGCGAACGCCAGGCAATGGAACAGGCGATGCTGGCAGAGGCGGAAGCGGAGGTGATGGCCGAATATGGCGACGGCTCGTCCGCCAACGTGCTGGTGACCGCGCGCGAGAACTGGCACCCGGGTATCGTCGGATTGCTGGCCGCACGCCTCAAGGAGAAGTTCAAGCGGCCCGCGTTCGCCATAGCCTTCGATCCTTCCGGTAAGGGTACCGGATCG
>DASUPM010000357.1:0-2526 GCA_036281095.1 Pseudorhizobium sp. | reverse complement strand
GACCGACGAACTGATCAACCTGCTGTCCGAGGATGGCGCTGTCCGCTTCCGGTTCAGCCATGTGCTGACCTTCGCGTTCTTGGCAGCTGTCCTGCTTGCGGGGCTGCTCTTCTTTGCGACGATGGGTTTCCGGCCGGATATCGAGGCGGCGCTGAAGAGCCTCCGGTTCGTCGTCAAGCTGGTATTGACGGCGGTGCTGTTTCTGGCGGCGGCAAATATGGTGGCACGTATCGCCCGGCCCGGCGCCCGGCTCCGTCGTTCAGCGATGTCGCTGATGCTGGTGCCACTCCTTGTTGCGACAGCCGTGCTCGCAGAACTTGCCGCTGTTCCCTCCCGTGACTGGGTCGCGCGGATGATCGGGCACAATGCGCACGAATGCCTGTCTCTGATCCCGCTTCTGTCCGCAGGTCCGCTTGCCGCGTTCATCCTTGCCCTGCGGCAGGGCGCTCCGGAAAATCCGGGCAAGGCGGGAGCCGTGGCAGGGTTGGCAGCGGGTGGAATTGCAGCGGTATTTTATGCGTCCTACTGCACGGACGACAGTCCGCTCTTCGTCGCTCTCTGGTACACGCTGGCAATCGGTATCGTCACGGGGGCGGGCTTCCTTGCCGGCAGGCGCTGGCTCGTCTGGTAGGATGGAGACCGCAGGAACGAAAAAAGGCGGCTCGCAAGCCGCCTTTTCAGGGATGCCGTAGACGGCAATCTTATTCTGCGGAAGCTTCCGCAGCCTTCGCTTCTTCGGCGGCCTTTGCCTCGGCAGCCTCGGCTGCGGCCTTTTCGGCGGCGAGAGCCTGGGCGGCTGCAATCTTCTCGGACTCGATGCGTGCCTTTTCTTCGGCAACGGCCTGACGCTCGGCATCGTTCAACTTGCGGGCGCGGGTGTTGGTGTTCTCGACGATACGAGCCGACTTGCCGCGACGATCGCGCAGGTAGTAGAGCTTGGCGCGGCGAACCTTACCGCGACGGACGACTTCGACGCTTTCGACGAGCGGCGAGTAGATCGGGAATACGCGTTCGACGCCTTCGCCGTAGGAGATCTTGCGAACGGTGAAGCTTTCGTTGATGCCGCCGCCGGAACGGGCGATGCAGACGCCTTCATAGGCCTGTACGCGGGTACGGTTGCCTTCGCGGACGCGGACGTTGACGCGCAGCGTGTCGCCTGCGGAGAATTCCGGCAGCTTGCGCTGGGCTTCGATCTTGGCGACCTGTTCGGCTTCCAGTTCCTGGATGATGTTCATTGTCAAACCTCTATCTTCTTCTGAAACAGCCAGAGCGCTCGATCGTCATCCTTCGGCCATGCCTCCGGAGTTTGCCCCTACCGGGCCAAGAGCGGGTTCGCCATTCTTTGCTTGCTGGTCGATGGGGCCGGACCCCATTCCGCGTGGCCCATTACACCAAAGAATCTCCCTTGTCATCCCTGCACGGCAAAAATCGCGCCGGTTCCAGGCCCGGAGATCGTAGTATTTCCCCCTCTACTCCCGCTGTGCACGGTGTCATTAAGGATTTGTCAAATCATAAATTTGGTCGCAGGATCGTGATCGGGCCGTTTTGCCCGCAATAATGGGGAACAATACCATGACGATCAGCAATCCGTCGCCCTCGTTGTACAACGAGGATCTGGCGCCTGCCGAGGAGCGCAGGTGGGGCGCCTTCAGCATCTTCAACGTCTGGACCTCCGACGTTCACAGCCTCTGGGGTTACTATCTCGCAGCCAGCCTCTTCTTGCTCTGCGGGAGTTTCGTGAACTTCGTCATCGCGATCGGGATCGGCTCGCTGGTGATCTTCTTTCTCATGAGCCTTGTCGGCAATGCCGGGGTGCGCACGGGCGTTCCGTTCCCGGTTCTCGCCCGCGCCTCGTTCGGCACCTTCGGGGCGAACGTCCCGGCGCTGGTACGCGCGGTCGTCGCCTGCTTCTGGTACGGCGCACAGACTGCGGCCGCCTCGGGCGCCATCGTCGCCCTGCTCATCCGCGACGAAGGCATGCTCGCATTCCATCAGTCCAGTCACATGCTCGGTCACTCGACGCTGGAAGTGATCTGCTATGTCATCGTCTGGGGGCTGCAACTCCTGATCATCCAGCGCGGCATGGAGACCGTCCGCAAGTTCCAGGACTGGGCCGGGCCTGCCGTATGGATCATGATGCTGATCCTGGCAGTCTACCTTCTCGTGAAGTCGGGCACCTTCTCCTTCGGCGCGGAGATCCCGCGGGACGTGCTTATCGAGAAGACACGGGATGCGGGGGTACCCTACGAGCCCGGCACGCTTGCCGCACTCGCGGCGGTGGCAGCCACTTGGATCACCTATTTCGCCGCGCTCTACCTCAACTTCTGCGATTTCTCGCGATATGCCAAGGACGAGAAGGCGCTGCGCAAAGGCAATCTCTGGGGCCTGCCAGTCAACCTGCTGGCCTTCTGCCTTGTCGCCGGAGTGACCACGACCGCGGCCTTCGCCGTCTATGGCGAGGTCCTGCTCCATCCGGACCAGATCTCGGCGAAATTCGACAGCTGGTTCCTGGCGCTGCTGGCGGCC
>DASUPM010000356.1:0-3794 GCA_036281095.1 Pseudorhizobium sp. | reverse complement strand
CTGGTCGAGCCGTCGCGGGGCATCGGGTATGCCGACCATCTGCAGGAGCTCGATCGCGCGCTTGCGCGCCGCTTCGTCGCTCATGCCGAGATGGATCGTCAGCGGCTCCATGATCTGGAAGCCGATGGTCAGCACCGGGTTGAGCGACGTCATCGGCTCCTGAAAGATCATCGTGATGTCGTTGCCGCGCACCTGCAGCAGCTTCTGATCGGACGCCTTCAGGAGGTCCTGCCTGGCGAACAGGATTTCGCCGGAGGGATGGCTCGCAGTGGGATAGGGCAGAAGCCGCAGAATCGAGTTCGCCGTGACCGACTTCCCGGAGCCGGATTCACCGACGAGCGCCAAAACCTCGCCCGGCAGTATATCGAAGGAAACGCGGTCGACGGCGAGCGTCGTCGCCTGCCCGTGATGGAACGCGACCGACAGATCCCGGACGGAAAGTAGCGGCTCGGTCATCGCTTCACCTGAACGTCTTGCGGGGATCGAAGGCATCGCGCACGGCCTCGCCGACAAAGATCAACAGCGACAGCATGATCGACATGGTGAAGAAAGCCGTCAGGCCGAGCCACGGCGCCTGCAGGTTGTTCTTGCCCTGGGCGATCATCTCGCCGAGGGAGGGCGATCCGGGGGGCATGCCGAAGCCCAGGAAGTCGAGGGAGGTCAGCGTCGCGATCGATCCAGAAAGGATGAAGGGCAGGAAGGTCAGCGTCGCGACCATGGCGTTGGGCAGCAGGTGCCGGAACATGATCGTCCAGTTGCCGACTCCGAGCGCCCGCGCCGCGTTCACATATTCGAAGTTGCGAGCTCTCAGAAACTCGGCCCGCACCACGCCGACGAAGCCGACCCAGGAGAAGAGCAGCATGATGCCGAGAAGGACGAAGAAGCCGGGGGGCATGATGGCTGCTATGATAAGCAGTATGTAGAGCACCGGCATCGACGACCATATTTCGATGAAGCGCTGCAGCAGAAGATCGGTCCAGCCGCCGAAATAGCCCTGGATGGCGCCGGCCGTAACGCCGATGACGGCGGATGCCAGCGTGAGCGTCAGGCCAAACAGGACAGAGACCCGGAAGCCGTAGATGATGCGCGCCGCGACATCCCGCGCCTGGTCGTCCGTTCCGAGCCAGTTGAGGTTGCCGAGGATGCAGCCCGGATCGTCATCCGCCAGCGGATAGCCGGCGCAACGCTGTTCCGGCTCCATCAGCCAGAACGGCGGGGTCGGGGCGGAATGCGGGATATTTGAATTGACCGTCTGGTACGAGTAGCGGATCGGCGGCCAGATCATCCAGCCGTTGGCCTCGATTTCGTCGGAGATGAAGGAGGAGCGGTAATCGGTCGTGGCCAGGAAGCCGCCGAACATCTCCTCCGGGTAGTCGACGAGGACAGGGAACAGGATCTCGCCCTTATAGGATGCGATAATCGGCCGGTCATTGGCAATGAACTCGGCGAAGAGGCTGAGCACGAACAGGATCATGAAGATCCAGAATGACCAGAAGCCGCGCCCGTTTGCACGAAAGTTCTGAAGCCGGCGACGGTTGGTCGGCGAGAGCCATCCTCGTTCGGGGGGCGCCGCCACGGTGGATGCGCTGGCTGCGATGGAAGAGACCTCCATCAGACATCCCTCCGCTCGAAATCGATGCGCGGATCGATCCAGGTATAGATCAGGTCCGAAATCAGGCTGACGACAAGGCCCATGAGGGAGAAGATGTAGAGCGTTCCGAAGACGATGGGGTAATCCCGATTGACGACGGCGAGATAGCCGAGCCGGCCGAGCCCGTCGAGCGAGAAGATGTTCTCGATAAGGAGCGAGCCGGTGAAGAAGGCGGAGATGAACGCGCCGGGAAATCCTGCAATGACGATGAGCATCGCGTTGCGGAAGACATGGCCGTAGAGAACCTTACGTTCCGGCAAGCCCTTCGCACGCGCCGTGGTCACATACTGCTTGCGGATCTCGTCGAGGAAGGAATTCTTCGTCAGCAGGGTGGTGGTCGCAAACGCCGAGAGCGAGAGCGCGATCAGCGGCAGGGTCAGATGCCAGAAGTAATCGACGATCTTCTCCCACCACGAGAGCTGCGCAAAATTCTCCGAAACCAGGCCCCTGAGGGGAAACCAGTCGAAGAAGGAGCCGCCGGCGAAGAGCACGATCAGCAGTATGCCGAAAAGGAAGCTTGGAACCGCGTAGCCGATGACGATGATGCCGGACGTCCATATGTCAAAGGCCGAGCCGTCCTTCACCGCCTTGCGGATGCCGAGGGGGATCGAGATCAGGTAGGAAATAATGAGGATCCAGAAGCCCAGCGATATCGACACGGGCAGTTTGTCGATGATCAGGTCGATCACCGAGGCATTGCGGAAGAAGCTCTCGCCGAAATCGAAGCGGATGTAGTCCCACATCATGTCGAGAAACCGCGTGAGCGGCGGCTTGTCGAAACCGAACTGCTGCTCCAGCTTGGCGATGAAATCCGGATCGAGGCCTTGCGCGCCGCGATAGCGCGAGCTGTCCTCGAAGCCCCCGCCCTGACCGCCGAGAAGATCTCCTCCCCCGGAAAGGCGGTCGGATGCGCTGTCGCCCTGCTGCGTCAGCTGGGCGATCACCTGCTCCACCGGGCCGCCGGGAGCGAACTGGACCACCAGGAACGAGATCCCCATGATGCCGATCATGGTCGGGATCATCAGCAGCAGACGTCTGAGGATATAGGCGCCCATCAGTTCCCGGTTCCGTTCAATCCGCTATCAAGTCCGTTCGGCAATGGTTGCGTCAATCCGTTTCCTTCCCGGCCTAAATTCGGTGCCCGAATGATTCGCTTTTTCTACTGATGCCATAGGGGTTGCCGGGAGGCTAGTTTGCGGCCTTGGTCGACCACCAGAGGGAGGGAAAGCCGGTCGAATATTCCGGCAGGTTCTCCCCGTGCGCGATCGTGTTCCAATAGGCGAAGCGGGTGGTTTTCGAGCTGTAGGACGGCACCACGATGTGATGCGCGAGGAGCACGCGGTCCAGCGCCTTGACCGCAGCCACCTGTTCCTCGCGGTCCTTTGCGAAGATAACCTTGCGGATCAACGCGTCCACGCCCGGATCACTGATGCCGCTGTAATTCTGCGATCCCTCGCGCTTGGCCGCATCCGAACCCCAGTATTCCGCCTGCTCGTTGCCGGGATTGATGCTCTGGCCCCAGGCATTGTACATGACGTCGAAGTCACGCGAGCGCCAGCGGTTGGTGAACTGCGACTGCTCGACGCTGCGCACGGTGGCTTCGATGCCGATCATCTTGAGGTTGCGGGAAAAGGCCAGTGCGACGGGCTCGATGGTCGGACCGCCCAGCATGATCTCGAAGGTCAGAGGTTTCCCGGTTTCGGCGTTGACCATGCGGTTCCCCTTCAGCTCATAGCCCGCTTCCCGCAGCATGCCGACCGCCGTCCGGAGGTTCTCGCGCAGCTTCTTCGGATCGCCGCCAACCGGATTCCTATAGGGTTGAGTGAACACCTTGGGCGGAACGAGATCCTTCACCTCGTTCAGGATCTCCAGTTCCCTTCCCTCCGGAAGCCCGGATGAGGCCAGTTCCGTCCTGAAGAAGAAGCTGTCGACGCGATCGTAGGAGTCATAGAAGATGGTCCGCCGCAGCTCCTCGAAATCGAAGGCATAGTTCAGCGCTTCGCGCACGCGCGGATCGGAGAACTGTTCGCGGCGCGTGTTGAATATGAAGCCGACCATGACGCCCAGCTTCCGCATGTCGTTCTCAAGCTCTTCCCGCTTGATGCGTTCATCCTTCACCGCCGGAAAGTCATAGGCCGTCGCC
>DASUPM010000355.1:0-6799 GCA_036281095.1 Pseudorhizobium sp. | reverse complement strand
CCCTTGGCCTCGTCCTCGGCAGCGCGGCGACGATTCGTGCGCAGGAGCAGGAAGCGGATCTTCTGCGCGTCTTCATGAATCATGCGCGCGTGCTGCGGCTCGACCGCCCCGTCAGCAAGGTCATCGTCGGCAATTCCAACGTCGCCGATGCGACTGTGGCCGATCCGACGACCATCGTCGTGACCGGCCGCAGCTTCGGAACCACTAACCTGGTGCTCCTCGACAGCGACGGGAACGCCATTGCGGACGAGCGCGTGTTGGTCTCGATCGATGAGGGTAATACAGTTCGCGTCTTCCGGCAGACCGACCGGGTGATCCTGTCCTGCACCCCCAATTGCGAGGAGCACGCGGAGTTCGAAAACGCTGCCGCGCCCTGATCGGGCAGGCCATTCGCTCAAATAGCCGAGAGATCAGCAACGGAATCTCAATAAAGACGCCATAGCATCACGCCGCTTCACTCGATCCGGATTCGGTTTGATGCTCCAGACTCTCGACACATCACGCGAACCGCCCGCGACCGGATACCGGGCAACATCGCCGCTAAGACGGCTGCTGCGCTCGCGCGACGGGGCCGCCGCGATCGAGTTCGCGCTTCTGGCTATCCCCTATTTCCTGATCGTGTTTGCGATCATCGAGACGTTCATCGCCTTCACCGGCGAGCAGTTGATCGCCAACGCGGTCGATACGATGGCCCGCAAGCTCCGCACCGGACAGATCACCGCCGCCAACACCAGCGAGTCGGCCTTCCGCGAAACCTTCTGCGATGAAATATCGATTCTGATCCAATGCAACGGGACGACGGACAACAAGCTGATCCTCGATGTCCGCAGCTTCTCCACCTTCGCCGACATCCCGACAGGCATTCCGCGTGACGGCGGAGAAAAGTTCGGCGACCTGGAGGCCGAAGATAACTATACCCCGGGCGGCTCCGGCACGATCAACATGGTGCGCGCCTATTACCGCTGGGAGATCGTGACCGATCTGGTCCGGCCATACATCTCGACCATCCGGCCAGCCGACGGATCGCTGCCGAAGGAATTCCTGATCGTCGCAACCGCCGCCTTCCAGAACGAGGGCTATTGATCATGCCGCAGGATGGGACGCAGCATGGTGGCGGCGGCGTGATGACGCAGCTTCGCCGGCTGTGGTCGGATCGCAGCGGCGTCGGCGCCGTCGAGTTCGCGCTGATCGCCCCGCTCCTGCTGATGATCTACATCACGGTTTTCGAGCTCACCATCGGGCTCAGCGTCTCAAAGCGCGTAACCCGTGCTTCGGGCACCATCGCCGACCTCGTGACCCAGCAGGAGAGTTCGGTTAGCAAGTCCTTCCTGGCGACGATGAAGGACGTGGCGCAGAGCATCTTCGTGCCCTATGGCAACGCAGCCACCGAGATAAAGATCACAGGAATCTCCCTCGACAGCACCGCCAATCCAAAGGTTGCCTGGTCTTGGGACGAAGACGGCGGAAAGCCTTATCCGGCAGGCAGCACCATCGACATACCCGCCAACATGAAAGTGGCCGACGCCTTCATCGTCCATGCCGAGGTTTCGGTGCCGCATCAGTTGCTGATGTTCATGCCGGGGCTGATCCCCAGCCAGATCCGCGACATCACGATCAGCCGCGACTACTACTACCGCGCGCGGTCCGGCTCGGAAATCAAGTGCACCGACTGCTGATATCCCGTTCCGTTGCCCTTTGCTAAAATTCGCGTCAGTCTATATGTAGCCGCATGCCGGCTGCTGACGCTGCGGGCGTCTGTCTCATCCGGGTGATCCATGGCGCGAGCCTTCCTGTTCGTTCTCGATTCCTTCGGCGTTGGTGGCGCCCGCGACGCTGACGCGTACAATGACCTCGGATCGAACACGCTCGGCCACATCGCCGAATTCTGCGCCGCCGGCGCGGCTGATCGTGCGGGATTGCGAGAGGGCCCGCTGAAGCTGCCGAACATGTCCTCGCTGGGCCTCCTCGAAATCGCCAGGCTTGCGAGCGGCGACTATCCCGCGGGAATGCCGCATCCGGAGCGCATATTCGGCCTGCACGGCGCCGCCCAGGAAGTTTCCCGCGGCAAGGACACGCCCTCCGGTCATTGGGAAATTGCCGGCACACCTGTCACGTTCGACTGGGGCTATTTCCCCGCCGATGGGGAGGTGTTTCCGCCGGAGCTCGTGGAGGCGATCTGCAGCGAGGGCAAGGTGCCCGGGATCCTCGGCAACTGCCATGCGTCGGGAACGGAAATAATCGAAAAGCTGGGCGAAGAGCATATCCGCACCGGCAAGCCGATCTGCTACACCTCCAGCGACTCGGTCTTCCAGATCGCCGCACACGAAGTTCATTTCGGTCTGGAGCGTCTGCTCGAGCTCAGCCGGACCGTCCGGCGGCTCGTCGATCCGCTCAATATCGGCCGCGTCATCGCACGCCCGTTCGTGGGCGAGACCGCACAGACCTTCGAGCGCACGGGAAACCGCCGCGATTTTTCCGTGCCGCCGCCCGAGCCGACCCTCTTGGACCGTCTGACGGAGGCCGGCCGCACCGTCCATGCCGTCGGCAAGATCGGGGATATCTTTGCCAATCGCGGCGTGTCGCGCGTCGTGAAGGCCAGCGGAAACGCCGCGCTGATGTCCGCCACGCTGGAAGCGATGGAGGCTGCAGCCGACGGCGACCTGGTCTTCACCAACTTCGTCGATTTCGATCAGTTATACGGTCACCGGCGCGACGTGCCCGGATATGCAGCAGCATTGGAAGCCTTCGATCTCGGCCTTCCGGAGATCCACCGCCGGCTGCGGCCGGGCGACCTGGTGATCCTGACGGCCGATCACGGGTGCGATCCCACATGGCGCGGAACCGACCACACCCGCGAGCGGGTGCCGATCATGGCGTTCGGGCCTGGCAAACGCTCGCGCGACATAGGCCTGCGTCCGACCTATGCCGATATAGGGGAATCTGTCGCCGCCCATCTCGGACTTGCCGCCGGTGCACATGGCTGGAGTTTCCTGTGACGGAACACCTTCTGAAGGCGGAGATCCATTGCCACATCGAAGGCGCGGCGCCCCCTGCCCTTGCACTGGCGCAGGCGGAAAAATACGGCGTGGACGCCAGCCGTGTCCTGCAGGACGGGCGCTATCTCTGGTCGGATTTTTCGGAATTTCTCGTCTGCTACGACAAGGTGGCGGCACTGTTCAGGACGGATGCCGACTATGCTCTCCTGACAGAAACCTATCTCCTGGAACTGGCGGCGGTGAATACGATCTACAGCGAGGTCATCGTCTCCCCCGACCATGGAGATCGTATTGGACTGGGCGCCGACGCCTATCTCGCCGGCATTTCGGAAGGTATCCGCCGGGCCCGTGATCGATCCGGCATCGAGGCGCGCATCATCGTCACCGGCGAGCGGCACTTCGGGCCGGAGAGCGTGATCGCGGCCGCGCAATACGCCGCCAGGAGCGACAATCCGTTGGTGACGGGCTTCAACATGGCCGGAGAAGAGCGCATGGGGCGCGTGACCGACTATGCCCGCGCCTTCGACATCGCGCGCGACGCGGGTCTCGGCCTTACCATCCATGCAGGAGAGGTCTGCGGACCTTTCAGCGTCGCTGATGCCCTGGACATCGTGCGCCCGTCACGCATCGGCCATGGCGTGCGTGCGTTCGAGGACCCCGCGCTTGTCGCGCGGCTCGCCGAACTCGACGTCGTGCTGGAAGTCTGCCCCGGGTCCAACATCGCTCTCAGGGTCTATCCCGATCTCGACAGCCACCCTCTGCCGCAGTTGATGGCGGCCGGGGTCCGCGTCTGCCTGAACTCCGACGACCCGCCCTTCTTCGGTACGTCGCTGGGGCGCGAATACGAGATCGCTGCGAATGTAATGGGCTTCTCCGAGAACGAGATCAATGGCATGACGCGGACGGCGATCGAAGCGGCCTTCGTAGACGACGCGACACGAGGGCGGCTGCTGGCGCGCCTCGACAAAAATGAGATGCCCGGCCAGCGGGAAAACCCCGCCTAAGGGGCTTGCGGTTTTCCGCCAGCCGATGAAGAAGAGAACCGATAAACCAACAGGGGAAGGCAGGTCGCGATGGACGGCGTAACGGTCATCAATCATCCGCTGGTACAGCACAAGCTCACGATCATGCGGAAGAAGGAAACCTCTACCGCCGGGTTCCGGCGGCTGCTGCGCGAAATCTCCACCCTGCTCTGCTACGAGATCACCCGCGATCTCGAAATGACGATGGAAACGATAGAGACCCCGCTGCAGCAGATGGAATCGCCTGTTCTGGAGGGAAAGAAGCTTGTCTTTGCTTCCATCTTGCGTGCGGGCAACGGTCTTCTCGAGGGCATGCTGGAACTGGTGCCGTCCGCGCGCGTCTCCCATATCGGCGTCTACCGCGATCACGATACGCTGGAGGCGGTGGAGTATTTCTTCAAGGCGCCCGATGACATCGCCGAGCGGCTGATTATCGTCGTCGATCCCATGCTGGCCACCGGCAATTCCGCGATCGCGGCAATCGACAAGCTCAAGGAACGGGGTGCCCACAATATCCGTTTCCTGTGTCTCCTGGCTGCCCCCGAGGGGCTCGAAAGCTTCCGGAAGCATCATCCGGACGTGCCGGTATATACAGCCTCCATCGACAGCCATCTCAACGATAAGGGCTACATCATGCCGGGCCTCGGAGACGCCGGAGATCGCATGTACGGCACCAAGTAGGTTTCACACCTTCTTAACGACAGGTGCAGTTTCATTCCCTGCGCTCATAACAGCTAAGGCCAATTTCACCACCCTCTGCTATCCGACTTCGGTCGCGTCCGCAGAGAGTGGAAAGAGATGCTTGCCCGCAGCCTGATCGTTGTTGCCCTCGCCGCCTTGGTGGCCTCGCAGGTGCCGGCGCTCCTCGGCCTCACGGATGCATCGCTCTCTACCACGGCGCCGCCCGAGCGGGTCCAGCCCGAGGCTTCGGCTACCGGTGCCGCAACCATACGGGCGGACGCCCTGGGGCACTTCAATGCCATCTTCCGTTTCAACGGCAAGCCGGTGGAAGGCGTGATCGATACCGGAGCCTCCTTTGTCGCGCTGAACGAAACCACCGCCCGACGCCTCGGCCTCGCGGGCAGCCGCCTCAAGTTCACGCACAGCGTCAACACCGCCAACGGCAAGACAGAAGCGGCACATGTCGTGCTGGACCGCATCGAACTGGACGGCCTTCAAGTTCTCCGCGTCGATGCCTTCGTGCTGCGCGATAACGCGCTGTCCTCAACGCTGGTCGGGATGAGCTTCCTCAACAAGCTCTCCTTCACGGTCGACAGGGGCACCTTGAAACTGACGAAATAATCAGGCGATCCGCCGGAGGATGACGGGCGTCGGTCCCGGCTCTTCGGGCGACAGGGTGAAGCAGCGCCCTACCCTGTCGGCGATCGACCTGCCTTCCGCCTCGCCGTCAGCATGGACGAAGGCGATCGGTTCGCCGCGGGATAGACGGCTACCGACCGGCCGGATCCTGTCTATGCCGACTGCATGATCTATATCGTCCTGCGGTCGCTTGCGCCCACCGCCGAGTTCCACCACGGCAAGGCCCAGATCCCGGGTTGCGCACGCCGACAGCCACCCATCGTCGGGCGCAAGCACGGGTATGACCGCGGGGGCACGGCGCAGATAGCGGTCGGGATACTCGGCGAGATCCGAGGGGCCGCCCAGGAGGTGCACCATCCGCGAGAAGGCCTCCAGCGCCTTGCCGCTGTCGATCGCATCAAGCGCCTGCGCTTTCGCCGCCTGGGGATCGGCCGAGAGGCCGGCCTGCACCAGCATCTCCACTGCGAGAGCCACCACCACATCGTGGATGCGGGTACCGCTTCTCTTACCCGACAGGAAGTCGAGGCAGTGGCGAACTTCCAGCGCATTGCCCGCAGCGTCGGCGAGCGGCTGGTTCATGTCCGTCAACAATGCCGTGGTGCGGGTACCGGCGCCGTTCGCGACCTCGACGAGCGATCGGGCAAGCGTTTCCGCCTCAGCAATGCCGCCCATGAAGGCGCCATTTCCGACCTTCACATCGAGCACCAGGGTTTCCAGACCGGCCGCCAGCTTTTTCGACAGGATCGATGCCGTGATCAGCGGAACCGACTCCACCGTCGCCGTCACATCCCTGATCGCGTAGAGCCGCTTGTCCGCCGGCGCGAGATCGCCGGTCTGGCCGATGATCGCACAGCCCGCCTCGGAGACGACCCGGCGGAGCATGCCGGGATCGGGCATGACCTCGTAGCCGGGAATCGACTGCAGCTTGTCCAGCGTGCCGCCGGTATGGCCGAGGCCGCGTCCGGATATCATCGGCACCGCCAGCCCGCAGGCCGCCACGACGGGCGCCAGCATCAGGGAAACATTGTCTCCGACGCCGCCGGTCGAGTGCTTGTCCGCGACAGGCCTGCCGATCCCCGCCCATTCCATCACCTCGCCGCTGTCGCGCATGGCAAGCGTGAGAGCGACGGTTTCTTCCCGCGACATACCGCGAAAGAATACGGCCATGGCGAATGCAGCCGCCTGTCCTTCCGAAATGTCTCCTCGCGTCAGACCGGCGACGAACGCTACTATTTCATCAGCCGCCAGATCCAGCCCGTCGCGCTTGCGTCTGATGATTTCCTGAGGGATCATCGATGATCAATAGCCGCTTGCCGATCGGGCGGAGGCCACCCCGCCCAATACCGCAAGAATATCGTCTAGGAGGCCGGATGCTCCGAAGCGGAAGGTGGAAGGCATGATCCAGTTCGGCCCCATGATCGTTTCCGCCAGCCGGAGATAGAGATCGGCGTCGGCCACGGT
>DASUPM010000354.1:0-3230 GCA_036281095.1 Pseudorhizobium sp. | reverse complement strand
CGGTGACCCTTCCACTCGATGGAGGTCGCCTTGGCAAGGATCGTGATGCCGCGCTCTTTTTCGATGTCGTTGGAATCCATGACGCGTTCCATGACGCGCTGGTTCTCGCGGAAGGTGCCCGACTGCTTCAGAAGCTCGTCGACAAGGGTCGTCTTCCCATGGTCAACGTGCGCGATAATCGCGATGTTGCGAAGTGCCATATAGTATATCTCTGGGTTCGGGGCGCTGCTTAAGGGAGGAGAGCGCCAATTTCGTTGGCGCGCTCATACCTTGTTTTTCGCAAATGCGAAAGAGGGGAGGCCTATTCTTGACGAACAACAGGCATGCGCCTGCCTCACGCGTCGCTGCCTGAAAGCTCCTCCACCATCGCCAGGCCCTTCTTGCGCAGCATCGCCTGCGGGTCCGGCAGCTTGCCGCGAAAAGTCTTGTAGGCGTCCTCGGGATCGACCGATCCACCGACCGAATAGATGTTGTTCTTCAGCTTGCGCGCCATCACGGGATCGAAGGCATCGCCCGTCTCTTCGAAAGCGGCGAAGGCATCGGCATCGAGCACTTCCGACCACATGTAGGAATAGTATCCGGCCGAATAGCCGTCGCCGGAAAAGACGTGCTGGAAGTGCGGCGTCGCGTGGCGCATGACGATCGACTGCGGCATGCCGATCTTGTCCAGCACCTCCGCCTGCACCTGCATCGGGTCGTCCACGGCCTCTCTCGTGTGGAAGGCCATGTCCACCAGCGCGGACGAGGTGAACTCGACCGTGGCAAACCCGGCGTTGAAGGTCCGCGCCGCCAGCACCTTGTCGAGCAACTCCTTCGGCATCGGCGCGCCGGTCTCGTAGTGGACCGCATATTTTTCCAAAATTTCCGGAACGGTCAGCCAGTGCTCGTAGAGCTGCGACGGCAGTTCGACGAAATCCCGGGCCACCCCGGTCCCCGCCACGGAGGGGAAGGTGACGTTCGACAGCATGCCATGCAGCGCATGGCCGAACTCGTGGAACAGCGTGCGCGCATCGTCGAGCGACAGCAGCGCCGGCTTTCCGGCGGCCGGCTTGGCGAAGTTGCAGACGTTGTAGATGATCGGGATCTCACCCGTTTCACCCTTCTTCAGCGGCAGCTTGTGCTGCGACTGGAACGAACTCATCCACGCACCGGACCGCTTGGAGGATCGGGCAAAGTAGTCGCCCAGGAAGAGTGCCTTCAGGCTGCCGTCCTCGTCGCGGATCTCGAACACCCGAACATCCGGATGGTAGGCCGGCACTCCCGTCACCTCCACCGCGCGGATTCCGAACAATCGGCTGGCCACGTCGAAGCAGGCCTCGATGATCTTTTCCAGCTGCAGGTAGGGCTTCAGCTCGGATTCGGAAAAGTTGAAGGTCCGGTGCCGCAGCTTTTCCGCGTAGAAGCGCCAGTCCCACGGCATCACCTGGTGATTGCCGCCCTCCTCGGCGATCAGCCCGGCAAGACTTGCCTCTTCTTCCTCCGCCCGTTTGCGCGCCTTCTCCCACACCGCCATCAGAAGCGCGTTCACCGCCTCCGGCGTCTTCGCCATCGTGTTGTCGAGCTTGAAGGCGGCGAAACTGTCGTAGCCGAGAAGCCTTGCCCTCTCCGCCCGCAGGTCGAGGGTCTCCCTGACGATCGCGAGGTTGTCCGTGCCGCCGCCATTGGCGCCCCGGGCCACCCATGCGCCGAACGCCCGCTCCCGGAGATCCCGCCTTTCCGAAAACGTCAGGAAGGGCTCGATGATCGAACGCGACAAGGTCACCGCATAGCCGTTCTCGTGCCCACGGTCCCGCGCGGCAGACGCCATGGCGTCGCGCAGGAAAGGCGGCAGGCCGGCAAGATCCGCCTCGTCCGTCAGCAGCAGCTCCCAGCTCTTCTCGTCAGCCAGCACGTTCTGACCGAACCTTGCGCCGAGGCCCGCGAGTTTTTCGTTGATGGCCGCCAGTTGCTCCTGCTCCGCCTTCGCAAGCCTGGCGCCGGTGCGCACGAAGCCCTTCCAGTGGCGCTCCAGAACCCGCGTCTCCTCAACCGAGAGGCCGAGGGAATTGCGACGCTCCCACAGATCGTCGACCCTGCCGAACAGGGCATCGTTCATGGCGATCTTCGAATAGTGCCGCGACATCTTCGGCGCGATCTCCCGCTCCAGCGCCTGGATCACCTCGTTGGTGTGCGCTCCCGCCTTGTTCCAGAAGAGCGCCGAGATACGTGACAGCTCCTCGCCGGCGATCTCGAGCGCGACGATGGTGTTCTCCATCGTCGGCTCCCTCGGGTCGGACGCGATATCGTTGATCTCCGCATCATGTTTCGCCATCGCCGCGTCGAATGCGCCGGCGAAATCCTCGTCCTTGATGAGATCAAAGCGCGGCAGGCCCTGATGCCCCGCCCAATCGATGAGCGCAGGATTGATGTGAAGTTGCGGCATGCGGAATTCCCTCGTGATGATCTGAGCCCGGCGCGCGGGAAACGACTGTGATGTCTATCTGGGACGTTAGCCGATCCATGCAACCAGCAAAGACAAAATCGGCGCCGTTTGCCGGGACAAGATCATTCCGCTGATGGAGTTCGTGGCCGTCGGCGGTTATCTCGCCTATCTCGCGCGCGATCGGCGGACATGAGAAACCCGCCGGCGCGGCGGCGACGGCGGGTTCCGGGAAATCCGAAGAGAGGCCTCAGCCTTTCAGGTTGCGCTTCGCAAGCGTGCGCAGGCGGAGCGCATTCAGCTTGATGAAGCCCGCCGCATCCTTCTGGTCGTAGGCGCCCTGGTCGTCCTCGAAGGTGACGAGCGTGTCGGAATAGAGCGACTTGTCGCTTTCGCGGCCGATCACCATGACGTTGCCCTTGTAGAGCTTCAGCGTCACTTCGCCTTCGACATGCTCCTGGCTCCTGTCGATCAGCGCCTGCAGCATCTCCCGCTCCGGCGAGAACCAGAAGCCGTAGTAGATCAGCTCCGCATAGCGCGGCATCAGCTCGTCCTTGAGATGCGCCGCGCCGCGATCGAGCGTGATCGATTCGATCGCGCGATGCGCCGCCAGCAGCACGGTCCCGCCAGGCGTCTCGTAGACCCCACGCGACTTCATGCCGACGAAGCGGTTCTCGACCAGATCGAGGCGGCCGATGCCGTGTGCCTTGCCGAGATCGTTGAGCTTTGCGAGCAGCGTCGCGGGAGAGAGCTTCTCGCCGTCGATGCTCACCGCATCGCCGCATTCGAAGCCGATCTTGATCTCGGTGGC
>DASUPM010000353.1:0-2156 GCA_036281095.1 Pseudorhizobium sp. | reverse complement strand
CCGATTTCGCGCAGGCGGTGATCGATGCCGGGCTGGTCTGGGTGGGGCCGAAGCCGGATTCGATCCGCGCGATGGGCCTCAAGGACGCGGCCAAGAAATTGATGGACGCGGCCGGGGTGCCGACGACGCCCGGCTATCTCGGCGAGGATCAGGACCCGGCGCGGCTCCACAAGGAGGCCGACGCGATCGGCTATCCGGTGCTGATCAAGGCGGTGGCGGGCGGCGGCGGCAAGGGCATGCGCAGGGTCGATGCCGCTGCGGATTTCCCTGCCGCGCTCGAAAGCTGCCTGCGCGAAGCCGCCTCATCCTTCGGCGACGGCCGGGTGCTGATCGAGAAATACATCCTGTCGCCCCGGCATATCGAAGTTCAGGTGTTCGGCGATACGCTCGGCAATGTCGTCCATCTCTTCGAGCGGGATTGCTCCTTGCAACGGCGCCACCAGAAGGTGATCGAGGAAGCGCCCGCGCCGGGCATGGACGACGCGACGCGCGCCGCCGTTTGCCTCGCCGCGGTGAAAGCTGCGCAGGCGGTTGATTATGTCGGGGCTGGAACCGTGGAGTTCATCGCCGACGCATCGGAGGGTCTGCGCGCCGACCGGATCTGGTTCATGGAGATGAACACGAGGCTCCAGGTGGAACATCCCGTCACGGAGGCAATTACCGGCCAGGATCTGGTGGAATGGCAGATACGGATCGCATCGGGCGAACCCATGCCGCACACGCAGGACGAACTCTCGATCGATGGCTGGGCGATGGAGGCGCGACTTTATGCCGAAAACCCCTCCAACGGCTTCCTGCCTTCGACCGGCCGGCTGGAACATCTTCGTCTTCCGGAGGGCGTGCGTATCGACAGCGGCGTCGAGCAAGGCAACGAGGTCACGGCGCATTACGACCCGATGATCGCCAAGCTGATCAGCCATGCTCCGAGCCGGCGGCAGGCCGCGAACCTGCTTGCCGACGCAACGGCTGGCGTTGAGGTCTGGCCGGTGCGCACCAATGCCGCGTTTCTGGCGCGAACGCTGAGACACCCCGATTTCCTGGCGGGCGCGATGGATACCGGTTTCATCGAACGCCATCTGGCTGATCTTGTGCCATCCAGCGAGCCCGACAGGCGGATATTGCAGGCTGCGGCTTCGGCACTTGTGCCACCCCGGACGCAGGACCCGTGGACCGCGCTCACGGGTTTCCGTCTGAATGCCGAGGCATCCCTGCAGGTGAGCGTGGAAGTGTCCGGGCAACCCCATCTCGTAGACCTCGACCGCGCGCCGCAAAGGGATGGTGGCAGCCTGAAGGACGTCGTATTCATGGACGGCGAAGCCTGGTCCTTCGGCCCGCGCCGCGCCGATCATGCCGGCGGCGGACACGGGCCGGCAGATGGCTCGATCATGGCGCCGATGCCGGGAAGCGTGATCGCCGTATCGGTCTCGGAAGGTGATAACGTTGTGCGGGGCCGGCCTCTGGTCGTCATCGAGGCCATGAAGATGGAACAGACGCTCCACGCGCCCTTCGACGGTAACGTGGTGGAATTGCGGGTGAGCCCGGGGACCCAGGTGATGGAAGGCGAACTGTTGATGCGCATCGAAGGAGACGAATGATGGCCGGGCGCCATTTCGAGGATTGGACCGTCGGAGACCGCATCGTCCACGAGATCCGCCGCACGGTGACGGAAACGGACAACCTCATCTTTTCCACCATGACGCACAATCCGCAGCCACTGCATCTCGATGTCGAGGCGGCGAAGGCGAGCGAATTCCGCCAGATCCTCGTCAACGGCACCTTCACCTTTGCGCTGATGGTGGGGCTTTCGGTCGGTGATACCACGCTCGGCACGCTGGTCGCCAATCTCGGCTATGACAAGCTGGTCATGCCGAAACCGGTTTTCATCGGCGATACCATGCGCGCCGAGACGGAGGTGGTGGACCTGAGGGAGAGCCGCTCGCGCCCGACGTCCGGCATCGTGACCTTCCGCCATGAACTGGTCAACCAGCGCGACGAGATCGTCTGCCAGTGCCTTCGCTCGGCACTCCTGCACCGGAGGCCGCAATGAGATTGCGCTCGCTGCTTTTCGTGCCCGGCGACCGGCCGGAGCGGATGGAAAAGGCGCTCGGGCTTGGTGCCGACGCCCTGATCCTCGATCTGGAGGATGCCGTCGCGCC
>DASUPM010000352.1:0-4203 GCA_036281095.1 Pseudorhizobium sp. | reverse complement strand
CGGTTGGTCGGGCCGATGGCGCCGGCGACGAAGCGTCGCTTGCCATCCTCCTTCTCCGCCCTCAGCGCCGCCCGTCGCGCAAGCCGCGCGCCATCCCGGTTGAGGTCGTAGACGGCGTTCTCCATCTGGTAGTCGGCCTGGGCGATCCGGGTCGAAGAAAAGGTGTTCGTCTCCAGGATGTCGGCACCCGCCATGGCGTAGCGATAGTGAATCTCCTCGATCGCCTGCGGCTGCGTCAGGATCAGGAGGTCGTTATTGCCCTGCTGGTGACAGGCGCAACCGGCAAATCGCTCTCCGCGGAAATGATCCTCGCCGAACCCCAGTCCCTGGATCTGGGTGCCCATGGCGCCGTCGATGATCAGGATGCGTTCGCGGGCGGCTTTCTGCAGCGCGGCGAGCACCTCGGTACCATCGCGTGGGGCCGCCTCCGGGCCGAAGAGCTCGTCGAACATAGACATCTCCTTTGTCGATTTGCGCCATAAGCGCATAAACATATCTTTATGTCAAACAGTAAGCTGGCGCTGAAGCGCCAACAATCGCCATGACAGCAGGACCTGCGCAGGCTATACGCCCTCAAGCGAAATCGTTGAACTGCCGGGAGGTTTCATGAACGAGTCGGGTCTGATGCCGCGGGTCTGGGCAAAGCGCGATTATCATCGCCGATGGCTGCTCGCCCAGGCCGAAACGCTGTTGGATTTCTTCCAGTATCGCGCGGTCAATCCGAAAGGCGGCTTCCACGACCTGGACCAGCAGGGCGCTCCCCTTGTCCTGCAAAATCCCGTCCGGGGCATCCATGCCTCCGCCCGGATGGTTCACTGCTATTCCATCGCCTATCTCCTCGGACGTCCCGGCGCCGGAGAAATCATCGACCACGGCATGACCTATCTCTGGAAAGGCCATCGCGACGCCCGCCACGGCGGTTACTACTGGTCGCTGAACGACGAAGGGCCTGTCGATACGACCAAGCAGGGCTATGGTCATGCTTTCGTGCTGCTGGCGGCGTCCTCCGCCAAGGTCGCCGGCCATCCGCTTGCCGACGAGATGCTGGCCGATATCACCGAAATCCTGCAGGCGCGTTTCTGGGAAGAACGTCACGGCGCGATCGCCGAGGAATTCGAAAGCGACTGGTCGGCGATCGACGGCGGCGGGTACCGCGGCCAGAACTCAAACATGCACCTGACCGAATCGCTGATGGCGGCCTTCGAGGTCACCGGCGAGAGACATTACCTGGAAAAGGCAGAGCGGATCGCCGACCTCGTCATCCGCCGCTGCGCCGGAAGCGTCGGCTTCCGCGTCGCCGAACATTTCGACGCCGACTGGAAAGTCGATCGGGACTACTATCACCCGAACGAGATGTTCCGCCCCGCCGGCACGACGCCCGGCCATTGGCTGGAGTGGTCCCGCCTCCTCCTGCAACTGTGGTCGCTGGGGGAAAAAAGGCACGGCTGGATGCCGGATGCGGCCAGATCCCTCTTCGTCCAGGCGATGTCACTGAGCTGGGACAAGCAGCGCGGCGGGTTCTTCTACACGCTCGACTGGGACGACAAGCCGGCCAAGACCAGCAAGCTGTGGTGGCCGATGTGCGAGGCAGCGGGTGCCGCCCATTTCCTCAACGAACACCTGCCGGCGGACGACTTCCACGAGGACAGCTATCGCCTGATCTGGAGCACGATTGCCAACCGCTTCATCGATCACCGGAACGGCGGATGGCACGAGGAACTGACGGACGATCTTGTCCCCGCCCACACCCTGTTCCCGGGCAAGGGCGACATCTACCACGCGCTGCAGGCCTGCCTCATCCCTCTCTTCCCGGCAACCGGCAGCCTTACGCGGGTGATCCAGGAAACCGGCGGCAGGCTGGCGATCTGACGCACGCGACCGTGGTGTGATGCCGCATCTAGGACCGCGGCATCACCATGGACCGTATCCGCGCGGCCATGACCTCGTAGTCATAAGGCTTGGTGATCAGGGCTGTGTTCTCCAGGGCTTCGGCCCCCGGGACGGCCCTGTCTCCTGTTGCGAAGATCACCGGAAGGCCCGGCTGTATCTCCCTTAGCTTCAGCGTCAGATCGAACCCACTCATGTCCGGAAGGTTCACATCCGTCACCAGGATATCCACGGGATGGCTCTGCGCCGCAGCGATCGCCTCGCCGCTCGTGCCTGCTTCCACCACGTTCATGCCGACATCCTGCAGATAGTCCGCCGTGGAAATGCGGATCAGAGCCTCGTCCTCGCAGAGCAGGACCGTGATCGGCAGATCGTTTGCGGGCTCCTCCGCAACCGGGTCGGGCGCAATCGCCATAGGCGGCACGCCGGCCCTGTCCCGGGCCTGTTCGATCACCATGCGGATCTTCCGGGCAAGCGCCTCCCTGGTATAGGGCTTGCTCAGCAGGTTGACGCCGGGGTCGAGCCTGCCGCCGTGGACGATGGAATTCTCCGTGTAGCCTGAGGTGAAGAGCACCGCCAGAAGGGGCAAGCGCTCCTTCGCCTTCTTCGCGAGATCGCGGCTCTTCATGCGTCCCGGCATGACGACGTCGGTGAACAGGAGATCGATCGGCACGCCGCTCTCGACGATGGCGAAGGCGCTGTCGGCATCCTTCGCCTTCAGCACCTTGTAGCCGAGTTCCGCCAGCAGGCTGACGGTGACGTCCCGTACCGCCTCGTCGTCCTCCACGACGAGCACCGTCTCCGTTCCTCCTGAAACCGTGCCGGCCATGCCGTCCGCCACGATGTCCTCCATCTCCATGCTGCGCGGCAGATAGATCCGTACCGTGGTGCCGGTGCCGGGCTCGCTGTAGATCCTGATATGCCCGCCCGACTGCTTGACGAAGCCGTAAACCATCGAAAGTCCAAGTCCGGTGCCCTTGCCGTCCGGCTTGGTCGTGAAGAACGGATCGAAGACCTTTTCCAGAATGTCCGGCGTCATGCCTGCGCCGGTATCGCTGACGGCAAGCATGACGTATTGCCCGGGCTTCACGTCGATGGCGTTTCGGGCATATGCGTCGTCGAGAAAGGCATTCCCCAACTCGATCGTGAGCTTGCCCTGGTCGTTCATGGCGTCCCGGGCGTTGATGGCCAGATTGAGCAAAGCATTCTCGACATTGCTCGGATCGACATTGGTATTCCACAGCCCGCCGCCGACGATCGTGTCGATCTCGATCGCCTCTCCGAGGCTGCGCCGCAGAAGGTGATCCATCTCCCGGATCAGGCGGCTGAGATTGAGGACCTTGGGCTCGAGCGGCTGGCGGCGCCCGAAAGAAAGCAGTTGCGAGGCGAGCCGTGCGCCGCGCGCGGCACCCGCCAGGGCGCCCGTCACGCGTCTTTCGGCCACCTCATTGCCGGCGACATCGCGATTGAGTAGCTGGAGGTTTCCGGTGATGACCTGCAGAAGGTTGTTGAAGTCGTGAGCGATCCCGCCGGCGAGATTGCCGATCGCCTCCATCTTCTGGCTCTGGCGCAGGACTTCCTGCGTGCGCTCCAGTTCCAATGTGCGCGCCTCGACCGTCTGGCCCAGCGATTCGGCCAGATATTCCAGGTGCGACTCGGTCTTCTTCTGCTCTTCGATATCGGTGTTCGTTGCGACCCAAAGGATGATGTCGCCGGTGGCATTCGTGATCGGAGCCGCACGGCTGATGAACCAGCGGAAAGCGCCGTCGTGCCGGCGCAGCCGGATCTCCATCCCGAAGGACTGACCGGTGCGCAGCGAATTCTGCCAGTTATGGGTAACCGCCTCGCGATCATCCGGATGAACCATCACCGATCGCTCGGCAGCATTGAAATGAAGCGCCTCCAATCCGCTGTAGCGGTAGACTTGGTCGTTGCACCAGTCGACCTGTCCGTTCGGCAAGGCCGTCCACACATGGTTAGGTAGCGATTGGGCGAGGGTGCGAAAACGGCTTTCGTTCTCCCGCGCCGTTTCCTGCGCATGCCGCATTGCGGTCACGTCGTGACCCTGGACGAAGATCCCCGTCACCTCGCCGGCGGCGTCGCGTATCGGCTGATAGACGAAATCGAGGTAGCGCTCCTGCGGGGGCGCTTCGGGCGTGCGCCGAAACAGAATCCTGGCTGCGGTGGCTTTGTAGGGTTCGCCTGTGGTGTAGACATCGTCCAGCAACTCATAGAAGCCTTGGCCGGCCACGTCGGGGAGCGCTTCCCTGACCGGTTTGCCGATGAGCTCCTCTCGACCGACCATTTCGCGGTAGG
>DASUPM010000351.1:0-3148 GCA_036281095.1 Pseudorhizobium sp. | reverse complement strand
CCGTCGACGTGAAGCCCTATAACTGGGTCTTCAACAAGCCGGAGGCTTGAGCGGGGATGGCATACTGGCTTTTCAAGTCCGAGCCCGATGTCTGGTCCTGGGAGATGCAGAAGGCCAAGGGGGATGCGGGCGAGGAATGGACGGGCGTTCGCAACTACCAGGCGCGCAACAACATGCGGGCCATGAAGCTTGGCGACAAGGGCTTCTTCTACCACTCGAACCACGGGCTCGAGATCGTGGGGATCGTCGAAGTCTGCGCGCTTTCCCATCCGGATTCGACCGCCGCGGATGACGCCCGCTGGGATTGCGTGGATATCCGCGCGGTCTGCGACATGCCGACGCCGGTGACGCTGAAGGAGATCAAGGCGAACCCGAACTTCGCCCAGATGTCGCTGGTGACGTCCATGCGCCTGTCGGTTCAGCCGGTTACCGACGAGGAATATCTGGAGATCTGCCGCCTCGGCGGCCTGAGCGATCCGCCACGCTCTCCGGAGTGAGCGGGTGAAGAGCGATCCGCGCAGCTTCATCCTTGCCAATACGGCGGTTCTCTCACCGCCGCACGTGCCGGAGATCAGGCTCCGGCTCGCCGATGAGGCACATGATCTCTGGCAGAAGACCGAGGATGAGCTGGAGCGGATTGGTCTGCCGCCGCCGTTCTGGGCCTTTGCCTGGGCCGGCGGGCAGGGGCTCGCCCGGTACGTGCTCGATCATCCGCAGACGGTGGCGGGGAAAGAGGTTCTGGACTTCGCGACCGGCTCGGGGCTGGTGGCGATCGCCGCGAAGCGCTCCGGCGCGGCAAGTGTGCTTGCCGCAGACATCGATCCATGGGCGTCGGAGGCCGTTGCGATCAATGCCGGGCTGAACGGGGTTGCCGTGGAATTTTCCGGTGCCGACCTCCCCGGCAAGGCGGTCGATGCGGAGGTCATTCTTGCGGGCGACGTCTTCTATGACAGGTCATTCGCGGACATGCTCGTGCCCTGGTTCCGGAAGCTTGCCCGAGAGGGGCGCCTTGTCCTCGTGGGCGATCCGGGACGGGCATATCTGCCGAAGGACTGCCTGGAGCCGTTGGCGGTCTACCAGGTGCCGGTGACCCGTGCGCTCGAGGATGCCGAGGTGAAGAAGACGACCGTGTGGCGCTTCACCTAGTATCCCGCGCGGACGACGCAGACGCCCGCTTCGTAGGAACAGCCGCCGGAACGTGCCAGATACCCGTCATCGACCAGGATCACCTTGGCCTTTGGAGCGAGCCGCGGCAGCTCCGATGCCTCCCAATGACCGATCGTCCAGACGGACCGGCTGAACGTGCCGACGCCGCGCACGCGCAGCACCGGCGTTGTATGGCCTATGGCCGATCCGGACCTGGCGACGTGAAAGTGGCCATAGCCTCGCAGGCCGCCCTTCCAGCCGTCGCTGCCGGCTGCAGCGGGTGAAGCGCCGGCAGCAAGAAGCATGGATGCAGACAGGAGCACAGCCATCCGCTTTCGAGTCATTTTCGGCCTCCGTGACAAGCGTTAACGCGAGGTTAACATAGTTGGCATACCAAAGACGCCAAGGCTATGGGGATCTTGCCGAAACCGGCTGACAGGCTGGGCGGAGGGCGGAAAATCGGCGGAGCGATGCTCCAATCGATTAAATTTGAAATCCGTTTGAAATTGCTTGTCGGAGGGTATATCGGGCAGTAAACCACGCCGATTGATGCAATGCACAGTTGCTCGGCTGGTGCATTGGCGGGTGCAACGCCCGTACACGCTTCAACGCCGCGAGGTCCTGATGGCGAACGTAACAAAAAACCGGCCCCTGTCGCCGCATCTGCAGGTTTACAAGTTCATTCCGACCATGGCCATGTCGATTGTGCACCGCATTACCGGCGGCGCGCTTTATTTCGGCACGATCCTGGTCGCGATCTGGCTTATCGCGGCGGCCTCCGGCGAGGAGGCATTCAATCAGGTCAACGCGCTGTTCGGCTCGTTGATCGGCCAGGTCATCCTCTTCGCCTATACATGGGCACTGCTCCATCACCTGCTCGGCGGGTTGCGGCACATCATGTGGGACCTCGGCTACGGCTTCGAGAAGGAGTTCTCGACGAAGCTTGCAAAAGCCAATCTCGCTGCGTCGATCGCCCTGACCATCGTGGTCTGGATTGCCGTCATTCTGGTTCGCTGAGGGGATCGATCATGGATATGCGTACGCCACTGGGCAAGGTCCGCGGCCTGGGCTCTGCAAAAAGCGGCACGGAACACTTCTGGAGGGTCCGGACGACCTCCGTCGCCCTTGTTCCGCTGCTCCTGTTCTACATCGTGTTTCTGGTCATGTATGTCGGCCGGCCCTATGCAGAGGTGGTCGGAGCGCTCGCCCATCCCTTCGTGGCCACGATCAATGCGCTGACGGTCGCGGCAAGCGTGATCCACATGCGGCTCGGCATGGAGGAGATCATCCAGGACTACATCCACTCGGAAGGGATGAAGCTCCTGCTCCTCGTGCTCAACGCCTTCTTCTCCCTCCTGATCGGCGGTCTCTGTCTTATCGCCGTCCTGAAAATCGCATTTGCAGGATAATTCCGCCATGGCATCGATCACTCCCATCGCCCAGGGGGCATCACAGGCCGGCAAGGCCTATACCTATGTCGACCACGCCTACGACGTCATCGTCGTCGGGGCCGGCGGAGCAGGCCTGCGCGCGACGCTCGGCATGGCGGAGCAAGGCTTCAAGACGGCTTGCATCACCAAGGTGTTCCCGACCCGATCCCATACCGTCGCGGCGCAGGGCGGTATCGCAGCCTCGCTGCAGAACATGACCCCGGACTCGTGGCAGTGGCACCTCTACGACACCGTCAAGGGTTCCGACTGGCTCGGCGACGTGGATGCGATGCAGTATCTCGCCATGGAAGCGCCGAAGGCCGTCTACGAGCTCGAGCATTACGGCGTTCCGTTTTCCCGCAATGAAGAAGGCAAGATCTACCAGCGCCCGTTCGGCGGCCACATGCAGAACTACGGTGCCGGCCCGCCGGTGCAGCGCACCTGTGCCGCTGCCGACCGGACCGGTCACGCCATCCTGCACACGCTCTACGGCCAGTCGCTGCGCAACAATGCCGAGTTCTTCATCGAGTATTTCGCGCTCGACCTGATCATGTCGGACGACGGCGTCTGCA
>DASUPM010000350.1:0-4537 GCA_036281095.1 Pseudorhizobium sp. | reverse complement strand
CGCCCCCCAGCCGCCGGGGCCGGGATTGCCGGAGCATGCGCCGTCGGTGAAGATATCGACGTGCTTCATGGCAGAAGATCCGGCGCCAGTCCGTACTCGACGCTGGAGGCGATCGCCCGGTGGAACCGCAGCTTGCGGAGGTATTCCAACGGGTCCTTCTTCACCACCAAGGCGCCTGCCGGCGTCATCAGCCAATCGTAGAGGCGGGTCAGGAAGAAGCGCAGGGCCGAACCGCGCGCAAGGACCGGCAGAGCGTCGATCTCCGGAGCGGAGAGCCGGCGCACGGCGCTGTAGCCCTCCAGCAGCGCCATGCCCTTGGTGAGATTGTAGGAGCCGTCCTTTTCGAAGCACCAGGCATTGAGGCAGATGGCGACGTCATAGGCATAGAAGTCGTTGCAGGCGAAGTAGAAGTCGATGAGACCGGACAGATCGTCGCCGAGGAAGAAGACATTGTCCTGGAAGAGGTCTGCGTGAATGACGCCGGCCGGCAGATCCCGCGGCCAGTGCTGCTCCAGAAAGGCGAGTTCGGCGGTGATCTCATCCTGCAGCCCCGCCTCGACTTCATCGGCGCGGTTCGCGGATTTCTCCCACAACGGCCTCCAGCCGTCGAGCGACAGGGCATTCGGGCGGGTCAGCTCGAAACCCTCGCCTGCCAGGTGCAGTTCGGCGAGCGCTCTGCCGACCTCCCGGCAGTGCCTCGCCTCCGGCTTCCTGAGCCACATGCCTTCGAGGAAGGAGATGACGGCGGCGGGGCGGCCGGACAATTCACCGAGCAACTGTCCGTCACGCCGCGGCAAGGGCAGCGGGCATGAAAGGCCGCGGGCGGCCAGATGCTGCATCAGCCCGAGGAAGAAGGGCAGATCCGCCTTGTCGACGCGCTTCTCGTAAAGGGTGAGAATCAGCGGTTCGCGGCTGGTGTGCAGCAGGAAGTTCGAATTCTCTACACCTTCCGCGATGCCCTTGTAGGACGTCAACTCGCCCACGTCGTATTGGCCGAGAAAGGCTCTCAGGTCGTCTTCGGTGATGTCGGTGTAAACGGCCAAGCGGGTTCTCGCAGTCAGGGATGGGTTTGCCGCCCCTCGGTTGGGGCCGGCAGGAATCGGCAGCAAGTTCTACCTCAAGGGAGAGGCCGTCGTCACCCGTTGACGAAGGCCATGTCCTCGCGGGTCAGCGGTACGCCGCGCAGTTCCCGGTTGACGAGGAAGTTCTCCGTCTCCTCGGCGGTGATGGCGAGTTCCACCGAAGCATCGTAGCGGGCGCGGAAGGCCTCGATGATCTCCTCCACGATCACCTCGGGCGCGGAGGCGCCGGCGGAGATGCCGAGCGTGGAGATGGCGCCGATCTCGTTCCAGTCGAGTTCGGAGGCGCGCTGAACGAGCATCGAGCGCTTGGCGCCGGACCGCAGCGCGACCTCGACAAGCCGCTTGGAATTGGAGGAATTGGGCGCGCCGACGACGATGAAGAGGTCGCAGCCGGGCGCTGCCTCCTTCACCGCGTCCTGACGATTGGTGGTCGCATAGCAGATCGAATCCGCCGCCGGCGCCTTGAGGTTCGGGAAGCGCTGCTGCAGCCTCGCGATCACGCCGGCCGTATCGTCGACGGAGAGGGTCGTCTGGGTGACGAAACCGAGATTGTCCGGATCCGCCGGCACGTAGACGTCTGCGTCCTCGACCGTCTCCACCAGCGATACCGTGCCTTCGGGCAGTTGCCCCATCGTCCCGATGACCTCCGGATGGCCCGCATGGCCGATGAGGATCACATGCCGCCCGAGGCGCTGATGGCGCATGGCCTGCTTGTGGACCTTGGAGACGAGCGGGCAGGTCGCATCGAGATAGAACAGGTTGCGCGCCTGTGCGTCCGCCGGAACCGACTTCGGCACGCCATGGGCGGAAAACACCACCGGCTGGTTTCGATGTTCGGCCGGGATCTCGTCCAGCTCCTCGACGAAGACCGCCCCCTTGGCCTCGAGGCCCTCGACCACATAGCGGTTGTGTACGATCTCATGGCGCACATAAACCGGGGCGCCATAGGCCTTCAGCGCCAGCACGACGATCTGGATCGCCCGATCGACGCCGGCGCAGAAGCCACGCGGTCCGCACAGGCGGATCGTCAGGGGCGGTTTTTCGGCGGGCTGATCGACGTGGATGTTCATTCCGTCTCCGCTGTTTCTGGCAGATGCCGTTCATATAGGCGAGCGGGCGCTTTCCCGCCACGGAAAACTTTCGTCAACGGGCCGAGCCCCCGCGCCCCGGGCGCCACAAGACCCCGAGAACGACGGCAACGAGCGCGCCGGCAAGCCCGTACCAGGTGACGGCGTATTGCAGGTGGTTGTTCGGCAGCGTGAAATGGGTGACGCCGCCCTGCGGCCAGCCCCCGGGATTAGGCTGCGAAGCATCGGCGTCCATGAAGAACGGCAGCAGGCGCTCCCGGTCCAGACCCGCGCTGGACGCCATGCCGGAGAGATCCTTCCAGTAGAAGATGTTCTTGCCCGGATCGTTGTCGGGAACGATGGCCGACGGCTTCCCCTCCAGTTGCGAGCGTGCATAGCCGGTGACGACGACATCGCCTTCGACTTCTCCCTGCGGGCGCGTCGCCGGGTCCTTCAAGTCGAAGGGAACGAAGCCGCGGTTGACGAAGAGAACCCGGCCGTCCTCTAGATTCAGAGGCGTATAGACGTAGAATCCCGTCCGGCCCTCGTGGGTGGCGAAGAAATGCCGCTCGCGACCGTGATCGTACGTACCGGCGACCCTCATCGTGCGATATTCGATGTCCTCACCGCGCGAGACCATCGCCGCGATCTCCTCCGCGCCGACGGGCGGCGCGTTTCGGCGTTCCGCAATGTCCGCGAGGATCTGCTCCTTCCAGTGGAGCCGCTGGACCTGCCACGTACCCAGACTCAGCAGCACCGCCAGTGCCGCAAGCACGACGACCGTCGTCAGGACGATCTTCGTCCGGCCCGATCCCTGGGAGCGACTGCCGCCGGTCGTCTGTTCGATTTCATCTGCCATGGTGGAGCCTCGAAAGCAGAAGGGCGGCTGTCGCCGCCCTTCTCGTGAATATGTTGTGCGGTCCGGGCCCGATCAATGGGCGAGAGGAGCGCCCCAGCCACCCCAGATGTAGATGGCGAAGAAGAGGAAGAGCCATACCACGTCGACGAAGTGCCAGTACCAGGCAGCCGCCTCGAAACCGAAATGCTGGTTCGGGGTGAAGCCGCCCCTCATCGCGCGGATCAGGCAGACGAGCAGGAAGATGGTGCCGATCAGGACGTGGAAGCCGTGGAAGCCCGTCGCCATGAAGAAGGTCGCGCCATAGATCGAGTTGGAGAACTCGAAAGGTGCGGTTGCGTATTCATAAGCCTGGACGAAAGAGAAAAGGATGCCGAGAGCGACGGTGAGCGCCAGGCCGTTGACGAGGCCCTTGCGGTCGCCGTGCAGCAGCGCGTGGTGAGCCCAGGTCACGCAGGTGCCGGAAAGCAGAAGGATGACGGTGTTGTAGATCGGCAGGTGCCAGGGATCGAGAACCTCGACGCCGGCCGGGGGCCACTGACCGCCGGTGAACTCGACGCGAGACGCCTGGATCGCCTCGTTGGCGAAGAGGCTGGCGTCGAAGAAGGCCCAGAACCAGGCGGCGAAGAACATCACCTCGGAGGCGATGAACATGATCATGCCGTAGCGCAGATGCAGCGAAACCACCCGGGTATGCGCACCTTCGCGGCCTTCCTTGATGGTATCGCTCCACCAGCCGACCATTGTGTAGAGGATGATCGCGAGGCCGACATAGAAGAGCCACGGGCTCGCCCAGTTGACGCCAAGCATGTTGAATTCGCCACCGTTCAGGTAGCGCATGTAGCCGATGCCGCCGAAGGTGATGACGAAGGCGCCGATGGACGCCAGCAGCGGCCAGGGGCTCGGATCGATGATGTGGTAGTCGTGATGTTTCTGATGCGCGTCGGCCATGTCAGAATCCCCGGATCTATGCATGCTCGCCGGAAAACCAGCGAATCCTCTCAAAGTTGCCCATTGGCCGGCTTACCCGTTTCCCGAACGGCGGCAACCGGCTTGGACGGCTCCGACGGGTAGAACGTGTAGGACAGCGTGATCGTCTTGATGTTTTTCGTCTCTTCCGCCTTGGTGATCTCCGGATCGACGAAGAACACCACCGGCATCTCCAGCGTCTCACCGGGCTGAAGGGTCGTCTCGGTGAAGCAGAAGCATTCGACCTTATTGAAATAGGCCCCGGCTTCCATCGGCGTCACGTTGAAGACCGCCGTGCCGGTGGTCGGATGACTGGAACGGTTCGTCGCGGTGAAATTCACCTGCACCGTCTCGCCGATCTTCGGCGTGATGGCGCCCGCGGGCTTGAACACCCAGTTCAGGCCGCTCGCGGTATTCGCGTCGAAGGTCACCGGCATCGTCCGGTCGAGAATGGTCTCGGAATACTGCTCGGTCCGCTGCGTCGTGCCGTTGTAGCCCGTGACCTGGCAGAACAGCTGGTAGAGGGGGACGGCGGCGTAGGCCATGCCGACCATGCCGCCGGC
>DASUPM010000349.1:0-3511 GCA_036281095.1 Pseudorhizobium sp. | reverse complement strand
GGCAAGAGAGAGGACGGCCGCCTTCCTGCGCACGGCCGAGCGAAGGACCAGGCTTTTCGTTCGCGTCAATCCGCTCGACAGCGGCCTCATCGACGACGATCTGGCGGCAGTGCTTGGTGCGAAACCCGACGCACTCGTCCTGCCCAAGGCGGAAGGAGCGGTAAGCGTCGAGGTGCTGTCGGCAAGGGCGCCGGGCATTCCCATCCTGCCGATCGCGACAGAAACCCCTGCAGCAATCTTCGAACTTGGCAGCTACCGCACCGTCCCGCACCTGATCCTCGGCCTCACCTGGGGCGCGGAGGACCTGCCGGCAGCCATCGGTGCCACCAGTGCACGCGAGGAAAACGGGCGCTTTGCCCCGCCCTATGAGATGGCGCGCTCGCTGACATTGTTCGGAGCCCATGCAGCCGGTGTCCGGGCGATCGATACCGTATACCCGGCCTTCCGCGATCTGGACGGGTTGGCCGAATACGCCCGGCGCGCGAGACGAGACGGGTTCGATGGCATGATGGCAATCCATCCGACGCAGGTTCCCGTCATCAACGAAGCCTTCACTCCGACAGCCCGGGAACTGGCAGAAGCGCAGGCGATCATCGATGCATTCGCGGCCAACCCCGGACAGGGAGCCCTCACGCTCGACGGCCGCATGATCGACGCGCCGCACCTCAAACAAGCAAGGCGGCTGCTCGCACTTGCCGGAGAGTGAACTGCTGC
The DNA here is from genome assembly GCA_036281095.1 of Pseudorhizobium sp. Classification (GTDB taxonomy): domain Bacteria; phylum Pseudomonadota; class Alphaproteobacteria; order Rhizobiales; family Rhizobiaceae; genus Neorhizobium. The sequence goes on along the minus strand of DASUPM010000349.1, from coordinate 2,797 downwards.
TCGGAGAATGCAAATCCTCCCGACGGGCTTTGCACATGGTGTGCGCTTTGGGTTTCCCGTCGTCACCGCTCCGTAAACGCGCGCGACATGCTGTCGGTGATAGGCTTGGCAAGATAGCTGAGGAACGTCCGGGCCTCGGTCTGCACCATCACTTCCGCCGGCATGCCTGGTGTCGGCACGAATCCCGGGATCCGCGCAAGCTCTGACGACGGCACATCGATCCGTGCGACATACACCTCCTGCGATGCCTGCTTTGTGTCTTCCAGTGCATCCGCCGACACATAGATCACATTCCCCTGCAGAACCGGGGTTGTTCTCTGATTGAGCGAGATCAGTCGTACCGTTGCCGTCTGCCCCAGCCCCACGCGGTCGATCGACGTACGCGGAATCTCCACCTCTATGATCAAGGGAACACCTGAAGGCAGAATTTCCAGAATGCTCTTCCCGCTTTCAATGACGCCACCGGTCGTATGGTAGTGCGTGCGGACGACGACGCCCGTCACAGGTGCATGAATTGTCGCCCGTGCCAGTACATTCTGAGCCTGGCGAAGCTGCTCGCGAACCACGTCGCGTTCGCTTTGGATCTCCTGCAGCCGATCCAGTGCGTCCTCTCGATAGAGTTGATGCGCCCGATCCATCTCCTGCTTTGCCTTGATGATCTGAGCCTCCGTCTCCGCCACCTCCGCTTCGAGACGACCGATTTGACCACTGGCGTCGGCCATCGCTCGCTGCAAGGTCCGCAGGTCATTCGCGCGAACGACGCCTTTCTTGAAGAGAGCCTTCTTGCTTTCGTGCTCGACCGACAGCAGGTCCAGTTGCTGCACATAGGCATCCCGTTGACGAGCATAACCGCTGGCTCGGTATTTAAGGGCTTCGACATTTTGCTGAAGCAGGGACAACTCACCTGACAGTTTGGTCTGCTGAGCCTTGAAATTGAGCTGCTGGCTCAAAAGTATCGGCTGGACATCAGGATCCTCCTTATGCCTCGCAACGAGGGGCGGCATGGAAAAGCGGGCCACTTGCTCCGACTGCGCGGTTAGTCGCGCTGCCGTCGCTTCCAGGCGCATTTGCCGAAGGAAAAGTTCACGGCTTTTGGCTTGCGCTGCCGTCTCGTCCAGCACGACCAACGGCTGGCCTTCCACCACATGATCCCCTTCCTTGACGAGCAATTGGCTGATCACGCCTCCTTCGAGGTGCTGAACGATCTTGTTGCGGCCGGTTGCCACGAAGCTTCCCTGGGCGATCACTGCAGCGGCCAGCGGCGCAGTCACGGCCCATGTGCCGAAACCTCCGAAGAACAGCCCGATCAACAGCAGACCGATCAACGTCTGCTTCCATATCGACCGCGGCACCTCCGAGTACCATTCGATGTCATGCACCTTCACAAGGTCGCTCATGTTCCGCTTCCTACTGCAATTGATGGCCGAACGAGCCGCAAGCCACATTGATGCCGCGGCTTTCCAACGCCATCAGGACGTCGGTCCGCATGCCAAACAGGGCTACCGTGCCGTTGACCAGGAGAAGGATTTTATCGACGTTCTGGAGCAGCGCCGGTCGTTGCGTGATCGTGGCGACGGTGATGCCGCTCTCCTTGGCATGCTGCAAGGCCCGCATCAGCGCATTGTCGCCGGCGTTGTCCAGGTTTGAATTCGGTTCATCGAGCACGACGAACCTGGGATCTCCGAAGAAGGCGCGTGCAAGTGCGATCCGCTGCTTCTGGCCGCCAGACAATGGAGAGCCGTCGGCAGCCACCATTGTCTCGTAACCGTGAGGCAGGTTGGCGATCATCTCATGGACGTCGGCAAGAACCGCCGCCCGATAGATCGCCTCATCGTCCACATCGGTCCGCATGCGCGCGATGTTGGCCTTGATGGTGCCAGGAAAAAGCTGAACGTCCTGCGGCAGATATCCGATATTTTCGCCGAATTGCCTCTGGTCCCAGTTGCGCAGGTCCATCAGGTCCAGCCTGACACTGCCGGACGTAGGAAGGATCGAACCCACGAGCATTTTACCGAGCGTGGTCTTGCCCGCGCCGGAATTTCCAATGATGGCGAGAGAGTCGCCAGGCTGCAGGCCGAATGAAAGGCCGTTGAGCACCACCCGCTTTGTCCCCTGAGGCACATAGAGCAGCCGCTCGACATCCAGACGTCCCTCAGGCTTCGGAAGGCTCAATCGTTCGAAAGCAAGCGGGGACGTCGTCAGCAGCGAACTGATGCGGCCATAGGCAGCGCGCGCCTGGCTATATTGGTTCCAACCCTCGATCGCTCCTTCGATTGGTGCCAGCGCCCGTCCGGCGATGATGGAGGCGGCGATTACCATGCCGCCCGTCAGTTCCCCTTCGAGCGAAAGAAACGCGCCCCAGCCCAAAAGGCTGACCTGCGTCAACAGCCGGACTGCCTTCGACACCGCAGCGATCGCTATGTTCCGATCCTGGGCGACGACCTGTGAGCGCAGCGACGCCGCCGTATCCTTGCCCCAGATCCTTACGGCCTCCGGTATCATCGCCAGAGCGTTGATGATCTGCGAGTTGCGGGACATGGATTCGACGTGGAGATTGGCCTTGACCTGAGCAGTGTTCGCTTCGGAAAAGGGCGCCGCCGTCACCTTCTGGTTGATCTGCGTCAGGATGAGAAGCACGACGGCCGTCCCGACGACAATCATGCCCAGATCAAAGTGGATCAGAAACACCGCCAGGACGAACAGAGGCGCGATCGGTGCGTCGAGGAAAGACAGCAGGGTCCGCGAGACCAGGAAAGAGCGCACCTGCTGCAGGTCGCCGAGCGTCTGATATTCTCTT
>DASUPM010000348.1:0-5920 GCA_036281095.1 Pseudorhizobium sp. | reverse complement strand
CCGGCGGCTTCAAGCTGCAGATCGAGGATCGGGCGGGATACGGCAATCAGGTTCTGGATGAGGCGGTCAAGGCCGTGCTGGCCAAGGCCTATCAGGCGCCGGAGCTTGCCGGCATCTTCTCCGGCTTCCAGATCAATGTGCCGCAGCTCTATGCGGACGTCGATCGGGCCAAGGCGGAACAGCTCGGCGTGGCCGTTACCGATGTGTTCGAGACGCTGCAGATTTATCTGGGCTCGCTCTATGTCAACGACTTCAATGCCTTCGGCCGGACTTACAGTGTTCGGGTCCAGGCGGATGCCAAGTTCAGGGCCGAAGCGGAGGATATCGGCGAACTGAAGGTCCGTTCGCGATCCGGCGAAATGATCCCGCTTTCCGCGCTGTTGAACGTCGAGGAGACGACCGGGCCCGAGCGGACCACGCGCTACAACGGCTTCCTTGCGGCAGACATCAATGGCGGCCCCGCTCCGGGCTTCTCGTCGGGCCAGGCACAGGCCGCGATCGAGAAGATCGTCGAGGAAACCGTACCCACGGGCATAGACTTCGAATGGACCGACCTGACCTATCAGGAGATCCTGGCCGGCAATTCGAGCATCGTCGTCTTCCCGCTGGCGCTGCTCCTCGTCTATCTCGTGCTGGCAGCCCAGTATGAGAGCCTGACATTGCCCCTGTCGATCATCATGATCGTCCCGATGGGCGTGCTGGCCGCACTGATCGGGGTCTGGCTGACGGGAGGAGACAACAACATCTTCACCCAGATCGGGCTTGTTGTTCTTGTCGGGCTCTCGGCGAAGAACGCGATCCTGATCGTCGAGTTCGCCCGCGAGCTCGAACTGGACGGAAGGACACCATTCGAGGCCGCCGTCGAAGCAAGCCGGTTGCGCCTGCGTCCGATCCTGATGACCTCGATGGCCTTCATCATGGGCGTGGTGCCGCTGGTGCTTTCCACGGGCGCCGGCGCGGAAATGCGCTCCGCCATGGGCATCGCGGTGTTCTCCGGCATGATCGGGGTGACCTTCTTCGGCATCTTCATGACGCCGGTCTTCTACCTGCTCGTGCGTATCCTGACCGGCCGCCGTCCCCTGCGGCGCTCCGGCATGGAGGAGGTCCCCGCTCTCTCTCCAGCGGAGTAGAACCTCCTGACCGCGCGGACCGGCCGCCCCGGCTCCGCGCGGTCATTCCTTGGCGTGCAGTTACAAGGAAACCGAGGACCCTTTTCCCTGTGATGGGTTTGGACTATTGTTAGGCTCAATAGCCCAAGGTTTTTGCCGATGAACGATATTTCCCAAATTGCAAAGACGGTATCGGAACTTGCCGCGCCTGGAATGAAGCCGAAGGAATTGCTTCGCGCGGTGCGCCACCATCATCCTCTCGCATCGAAAAAGCAGGTCACGCGCGCCGCATTCTACGCGGTCATCATGCACGCGGACCATGGGGATCAGCGTGCCAAAGACCTCCACAATGTCGCGATCACCACGCGCAACACGCTCGAATCCGGAGCCGTGAGAGACGCGTAATCCAGCTCGCGTGCTTTCAGGCGAGAGGCATTCAGCCGGTGAGGGCCTTCCCGCGCCGGTCTGCATCGCCCATGGACCTGAGCGGCATTGGCTTTCCGTAGAGATAGCCCTGGAAGCGGGTGGCGCCCGCAAGCTTTGCGAGCATCTGGTGCTCGGTAGTCTCCACGCCCTCTGCAACCACCTTGCATTTCAGAAACTTGGCAACTTCTCCGACCGCAGTCACGAATACCTGCGATATTTCATCCGACTTCAATTGCTGGGTATAGCTCTTGTCGATCTTGATGATGTCGACGGGCAGCGTCCGGAGGAGCGAGAACGAGCTGTTGCCGGTGCCGAAGTCGTCGAGCGCGATAAGGAAGCCCATCTCCCGTAGTTCCTGCACGCTCGCCAGCACATCCGGCGTTGCGTTCATGATGACTGTCTCCGTGATTTCCAGAGCCAGGCCGGACGCCGTTTCACCGGTTTCCCTCAGGACCCTGCGCAGCATCGACGGCAATTTTCCTCGCTTCAGCTGCGCGCCGGAAACATTGACCGAGATAAGGCCGAACGGGGTGTTAGTCCTGTCTTCACAGACCCGCCGGAATACCCACTCTCCCAGTCGATCGATGAGTTCGGACTGTTCCGCGACCGGGATGAACCGGTCGGGCGGGATCATGCCGGCGACGGGGTGGTTCCACCGCACGAGAGCTTCCGCCGCAACGACCTCTCCCTCGGTATCGACAATGGGCTGGTAGAAGACGTCGAGTTCGTTCAGCAGGATTGCGCCATGCAGGTCGCGCGCCAGCTGGCGCCCTTCCATCTGCCTGCGCTGCATCTCCTCATTGAAGAACGCCACCCTGCCGCGTCCGCTGCGCTTGCATTCGTAAAGCGCCGTGTCGGCCCGGTGAAGAAGATCCGTTGCAGTTGTTGCATGATTGGGTGCCGCCGCCACGCCGATAGAAACACCTTGGAACGCTCTTGTCCTGTCACTCTGTCGAAGCACCTTCGTAAGCCGCTCCATGTAGCGGCCTGCGTCGTCGAACAGCGTCCTGTGGTCGGTTCCGTCGATGATGACGGCAAATTCGTCGCCGCCGAGCCGCCCTATGATCCACCCCGGCTGCTCCCCGGCGCATCGGACCAGCGTCTGCAGCACCTCATCCCCCACTCCATGGCCGAAGCTGTCGTTGAGGTACTTGAAGTGATCGACGTCAAGCAGCATCAGAGTGAAGTCATCGACCGGCTGTCCGGAAAACTGCGCGCTGCGGATCTTCTCGAGCCTCGTGTCCAGCTCCTCCAGGAAGCGGCGTCTCGACAGTGCGCCCGACAATTCGTCGATATTGACCAGCTGGTTGCCGAGCCGTTCGCTTTCCTCCAGCCGCATCCCAGCTTCGGACATCAACTTGGTAGCCCACAGCAACGCAAACAGCGTCAGCCCGATCAGCAGGAAAGACGAGCCGACGAGCATCTGCCGCTCGGCCGCGGAAAATGTTTCCGTCCAGAGCATCCCGGTCAGTGCCATCGCAGGAAGAAGAGCGATGAAGGCAAGTCGCTGGCGTCGGCGAATCTTCGCGAGAAGATGATGGTGTCTTTTCATGTGGAGATGGTGATCGGCTGGCATCAGGAGGCATTTCGGCAGGCGCCGACGTCATGCCGACGTGGTCGGTCTAGCAGGCGTGCCTTTTCGGTCCGGTTAACGGCAGGCTTCACTTTGACGCGGTTTCTGCGCATACCCTGTTCGAGCAAATACACAACTGGGGAGGGGAGAGATGGTCAGCGACGAAATCCAGCGCGACTATGCGCCGACGGGAAAGCTCCGTGTCGCGCTCAACCATGGCAACCGCGTACTGGTCGGCAGGGCGTCCGATGGTGCCCCCGCGGGTATCAGCGTTGATCTCGCTCGGGCACTCGCGGAGGTACTGAGGCTCGAGCCGGTTTTCGTGGAATATGATCGCGCCGGCGACGTTTCCGCGTCCGCGCAAGCGGACCAATGGGACGTCTGTTTCCTTGCGGTTGATCCAAAGCGCGCCGAGGTGATCGCCTTCACCGAGCCCTATGTCCGCATCGAAGGCAGCTATCTCGTACCTGCGGGCTCGGCGGCGCAGACGTCGGAGGACGTGATATCCCGGAAACTCCGCGTCGGGACCGTCGAAGGAAGTGCTTATACCCTCCATCTCGCACGCCAACCCGGGGCGGATTGTCTCGTTTACAAGCCGAGCTTTCAGGAGGCCCTTGCGGCGTTCGACGCGGGAGAGATCGACGCCATGGCCGGCATCCGGCAGGCAATGGAGGGCGAGGCCGGGCTCCGGCCGGGCGCCCGTGTGCTTGATCCGCCGTTCATGGAAATCCGGCAAGCCATGGGCATGCCCGCGGGCCGGCCTCGAGCGGCGGCCCATTTGCAACGCTTCGTCGCGGATATGGCGCGCTCCGGCGGTGTCGGCGATATATTGGAACGGCACGGCGTCGCCCGGGAATGCGCCATCCTTCCCGGCGCGTCGTAAGCTCGGCGCACCTTGAGGCATGACTTCGCCACGGCGGATTGTCATGCCGACGCTGTTTCCGGGAGGCAAGATCACATAGATCTGTAGGCCGGCGAATTCACATGCTCGGGCGGCCTGCGATCACCCGTTTGCTTCGCCCGCATCGAGGGTGGAGCGGAATCGGATCTTGGACCGCTCCACATGGCGGAAGAATGATTCCTGGGCGCGCTCCCGGTTGCCCGAGGCCAAGGCATCCACCATTTCCCGGTGCTCCCGGTTGGAGACGGACAGCCCGCCAGCCTGCACCAGACCGCGGGCGCGCGCCAGATGCAGCTTGTTCACGAAGCTCTTGTACTCCTTGACCAGCGTCTTGTTGCCGGTCGAGGTGACGAGATAGTCGTGGAAAGCGAGGTTTACCGGGTAATACTCGTCGAAATCCTTGCCCGCGGCTATCTGGTCCATCTGGTCCAGATAGCCGTTCAGCTTCGTCAGCATCTGGTCGTTGACGAGGTCTGCCAGCAGTCGCCCGGCCAGACCGAAGATCGCCGCACGCACATCGTATATTTCCAGCGCTTCCGTTGGCGAGACCGACCGCACGAAGACCCCGCGGTTGCGGATGATGTCCACCAGACCCTTCGCCTGCAGGCTGCGTGTCGCTTCACGAAGCGGGCCGCGGCTGGTTCCGAACCGGGTAGAGAGTTGGATCTCGTTCAGCCGTTCTCCGGGCCGCAACTCACCCGTCAGGATAAGGTGCTCGAGCTCCCGCTCCAGCACACCCGTCAGAGAGGAGGTCCTCAATACGAGAAGATCGCTCTGCTCCGTTTTTGCTTCATGGTACATCGTCACCGGTCCACTGCCGAATTTTACATTGTAGGCAATAAACAACGAGGAGGTAAGCTGCAACTCCTATTGATGTTGGGATCGACCGATCTCCTCCTCGATGGCGGAGGTTACGGATCGTGTGTCTGCCTGGCCTCCGAGGTCGGGTGTGAACGGTCCCGAACGGCTTATCTTCTCCAGCGCCCGCATAAGCCGCTCGCTTGCAGCCTGCTCGCCCAGATGCTCCAGCATCATCGCCCCGGTCCAGAAGGCGCCGACGGGATTGGCGATCCCCTTGCCCATGATGTCGAACGCCGAGCCGTGGATCGGTTCGAACATCGACGGATTGTTGCCCGTCGCATCCAGGTTTGCCGTCGCTCCGTTGCCGAGGCTGCCGGTCAGCGCCGAGGCGAGATCCGAGAGGATGTCGGCGTGCAGATTTGTCGCAAGGATCGTGTCGAATGCCCCAGGTCGCGTAACCATCAGTGCCGCCATCGCATCCACTAGCTTCCAATCGACGTCGAGTTCAGGGAAGTCCGTCAGGACATCCCGGCACACCTCGTCCCACAAAACCAAGCCGTGGCGTTGCGCATTGGATTTGGTCACCACCGTCAGGCGGCGGCGCGGCCTGCGCATCGCGGTCTCGCAGGCGAACCGGCAGATACGCTCGATCCCGGCCCGCGTGAAGACGGCAACGTCCATGGCAACTTCCATGGGAAGGCCCGCATGGGCGCGTCCGCCCACGCCGGCATACTCGCCTTCCGAATTCTCCCGGATGATGACCCAGTCGATCTGCTTCCCGAGTTCCGGCCGAAGCGGACCCGCATTGCCACCCAGGAGTTTTGTGGGTCGCACATTGGCATATTGGTCCAAGCCCTGGCAGATCGCCAGCCTGAGGTCCCAGAGCGTGACATGGTCCGGGATGTCAGGGTCGCCGACGGCGCCGAAATATATGGCGTCGAAGGCCCTCAACTGCTCCACGCCATCGGCGGGCATCATCCGGCCGGTGCGGCGATAGTGATCGGATCCCCAGTCGAAGCGGGTGACGTTTAGGCGAAAACCCTCGGTCTCCGCCAGCCTCTCCAGCACGGAGAGGCCGGCTTCGATCACTTCCGGCCCGACGCCGTCGCC
>DASUPM010000347.1:0-6576 GCA_036281095.1 Pseudorhizobium sp. | reverse complement strand
CTTCCATCGGCTGAATTCCGGCGTCTTCGTCGCTAAGCCGTCCGTCGAGATGTTCGAACGCATGATCGTCCGCCTCGATCAGCCTGACGCGTTCTGGCGGCGGACCGACCAGACCTTCCTGGAGAGCTTCTTTCCGGACTGGCATGGCCTGCCGGTCACCATGAACATGCTCCAGTATGTCTGGTTCAACCTCCCGGAACTGTGGAACTGGAACAGCATCTCGATCCTTCATTACCAGTACGAGAAGCCATGGGAGCAGGACCATCCGAAGGCCAACCGGCTGGGGCCACTGATCGAACTCTGGCACCGCTTCCATGACGGACGCGACATTCCGGACCTGTCCACCCTGCCGACCCCGGGGTCATCCGGATGAAGGTGCTCGTGTCCGGCGGCTCCGGCCTCGTCGGCCGCTATATCGTCAACGGGCTGATCGAGGCCGGACACCAGGTTGTTGTCGGAGGGCGCACACGCCCGGCGGAAGGCTGGTTCGCCGGACCGGTGGAATTCATGCCCCTTACGCTCGATCCGGAGCGGGATCAGTCCGCCGCATTCGCCGGTACCGACGCGTTCGTGCACGCCGCCTTCGACCACATCCCGGGAAAGTACCGCGGAGGCGAAGGCGATGATCCCGAGCGTTTCCGGCGCGTCAATCTCGACGGCAGCGTCCGCTTGTTCCAGATGGCCAAGGCCGCCGGGGTACGAAATGTCGTCTTCCTGTCGAGCCGCGCGGTCTATGACGGGCTTCCTCCCTCCGCCACCCTCTGGGAGGACACGAGCCTCCGGCCGACCTCGCTGTATGGCGAAATCAAATACCACGCCGAGCAGGCGCTTGCCGCACTCGCCGGTCCTGATTTCCTCACGGCAAGCCTCCGCCTGACCGGTGTCTACGGCGATATCCGGCCCAACAAGTGGGACGATCTCTTTACCCGCTACCTTGCAGGCCTCCCGATCGAGCCGCGGGCGGGAACGGAGGTGCATGGGCGCGACGTCGCCGCCGCGGTGAATCTCATGCTCAAGGCCGACGCCTCGAAAGCCGACGGCCATGTATTCAATGTCTCCGATATCCTCACCGATACGGCCGACATTCTGGCCGAGGTCCAGCAGACGACGGGCTCTCCCCATCCGCTGCCTCCGCACGCACCGGGCAACGCCGTTTCCGTCATGCCGACCGACCGTATCCGGCAGTTAGGCTGGCAGGCCGGCGGCCTGCCCCTGCTGAGGGAGACCATCCGTCGATTGACTAGCGCTTTTTCAGCTCCGACTGGCTTTTCAGCACCCGATCTCCATCCTCCTGCTTGATGAGGAAAGCGGGCTCGTCCTTGTCCGCCTTGCGCTTCACCCTGGTGCCCTTGATCGTGCGCTCGACATCACTGGTGAATTTTTCGGCGGCGGTGCCTTCGGCCTTGTTGGCGCCCCACTTCCATTCGACTTCGTCGCCCTTGGCAATCTTCCGCATCGACCGGCTCCTTCTTTGAGAGCCTAACCCTCGCCGTGGCCGGTCGTTCCTATCGCCTGAAGGATTTCCGTGCCGCATACGAATCGAGATTGTTGTCGTCCCAGATGACGTGACGAGTCGTCTCGGGCAGGTTCTCGATCTCGCCCGCCAGGAAATAGGGCGGCAGGTCGAACGCCTTCAACCCGGCTTCTGTTGCCGGAATCCATCTGAATTCGAGCGGGTGCTCGTCCTGCACGCGATGGACGACCTCATCGACATGGAACGGGAAATGCTCCGGCAGTTCCATCAGGTAGTAGAAGCCGAGTTCGTGCCAGTCGTACCCTTCGTAGTGGAAGAAGTTCTCGACAACCCAGAGCAGACGCCCGACCGTCACCTCGACGCCCAGTTCCTCGATCATCTCGCGGCGCAGCGTCTCTGTGCTCTCCTCGCCGAACTCGGCACGCCCGCCCGGGAGCGTCCAGAATGTCTCGTGGGTGGCCCGGTGAACCAGAAGATGCCCGTCACGAAAACCGAGGCCCGCGACCCGCATCTGGAAGATCCGCTTCGGCTCGATCTTCATGCGCAGGCGCAGGTCCTGCACCTCGTCCATGTTACTCATCGTCGAACGCGATCCGGAACTGTGCTGCTTCAAGGTCCTTCGGCGGCTGCAGGCCGAGGTGCTTCCAGGCGGTGGCCGTCAGCACGCGGCCGCGCGGCGTTCTCTGGATGAAGCCCTGCTGGATCATATAGGGCTCGATGATATCCTCGATCGCATCACGGGGCTCCGACAGGCCCGCCGCGATCGTCTCGATTCCGACCGGCCCTCCTCCGAAGTTCATCGCGATCATCGTGAGATACCGGTTGTCGAGCTGGTCGAGGCCGCGATTATCGACCAGGAGGCGGGTCAGCGCCTCGTCGGCGATTTCCCGGGTCACCGCCTCGGCCCTGGCCACCTCGGCGAAATCGCGCACGCGGCGCAGGAGTCGCCCGGCGATGCGCGGCGTCCCGCGGGCGCGGCGGGCGATTTCCCGCGCCCCGTCGTCGGTCATCGGAAGGCCCATCAGCCGCGCTCCGCGTCGAACGATGAATTCCAGCTCCTCGACCGTGTAGAACGAAAGTCGCACGGGAATACCGAACCGGTCGCGCAGCGGCGTCGTCAGAAGACCGAGACGCGTCGTGGCGGCAACGAGAGTAAACTTCGAGAGATCAATTTTCACCGACCGGGCCGCCGGCCCCTCGCCGATGATGAGGTCGAGCTGGAAATCCTCCATCGCCGGATAAAGGATTTCCTCGACCGCCGGATTGAGACGGTGGATCTCGTCGATGAAGAGCACGTCGCGCTCTTCGAGATTGGTGAGCAGCGCGGCGAGGTCTCCCGCCTTGGCGATGACCGGGCCGGAAGTCGAGCGGAAGTTGACGCCGAGTTCCTTCGCCATGATCTGCGCCAGCGTCGTCTTACCGAGGCCGGGCGGTCCGACGAAGAGCACGTGGTCCAGCGCCTCTCCGCGGTTCTTCGCCGCCTCGATGAAGACCTTGAGATTGGCGCGCGCCTCCGCCTGGCCGGTGAATTCGTCCAGCGACTGCGGGCGCAGTGTCGTATCCAGATCTTCGCCCCGCTTTTCCGGCGATATCAGGCGGGCGGCTTCAGTCATATCAGCAGTTCCATTCCGGGCACGCGGTCCGCGGCCTTCTTGTCAAAGGTCATCGTCTTGCTGCAGCCGTCCATCCGATTCATTTCGCTCAGCAGGGCATCGGCGAAATCCACATTGAACATCCGGCACAGATGAACGGCATTACCGACGGCTTCATACGCCGGCACATCAAACCCACGTCGCTCCAGTATCGCCTGGATGAAGTCGAGAATCCGTTCCCTTGGGTAACGATATTTCCGTCCCAGAACCCAACTCGCCTCCAGGATAGTGGAAAGATTGACGACAAGCATATCGTCGGGACCGAGTCGCTGCAGGAACCGCTCGACCGCAGCAGCCTGACCGGCATCGTCTGTGACCACGAGCCGCAGGAGGATATTTGTGTCGATGCCAAGACGTTCGCTCATCCGTTGTCGCTTCGCCCGGCCGCTTTCTCATGCCGCTCGACGGCTGCATCCATCACCGCTTCGTCGATCTCTTTCTGCGACAAAGGCGTTCCGGCCGGAGGCTTGCCGAAGAAGCCTGCCAGTTCGCGGATAGGCTTGTTGCGCGGAATGATCACCAGTTCTCCATCGCGGACCCAGGCATAGCATTTGTCGCCGGGCTGGACTTTCAACTGCTCGCGCAAGTCCTTTGGGATCGTCATCTGTCCCTTGGAGGTGATCGTGATATTGGATCCCATGTCGCGCTCCTACATCACCTTACATTTTGAGATTAGTAAGGCGGCGGGCTGATTGCAACCTGTCATCGCGCCAGTTCCTTCAGCCCGAGGCGGATCAGCTTGGCGCTGTCGGCCCCCTCGCCGGCGCCTTTCAGCGCTGCGGCAACGGCGTTTGCCGCCTGGTCGCGGGAGTAGCCCAGGTTGGTGAGCGCCGAGACGGCATCGGACACCGGCGCCGATGCGACGCCCTCGCCCAGTTCCTGCTTCAGTCCGATGTTCGCTGCCGCCTCTCCGGCGAAGGCCGGCGCCTTGTTCTTGAGTTCCGTGACGATGCGCACCGCCACCTTCGGCCCGACACCCGGCGCCCGCGACACCGCCGTCTTGTCCTGCAGGGCGATCGCGTTGGCGAGTTCCGAGGGCGTCAAGGTGGAGAGAACCGCAAGCGCCACCTTCGCACCCACCCCCTGCACGCTCTGCAGCAGGTTGAACCATTCCCGCTCCAGCGCCGAAAGAAAGCCGAAGAGCTTCAACTGGTCCTCGCGCACATAGGTCTCGATGAAGAGCACGATCGCCTCCCCGACCGACCCCATTCTTGAAAGGGTGCGCGACGAGCAGAAGGCCTCGTAGCAGACGCCATGGACATCGACGAGAACATAGTCGTCTCCGATCTCGTCGATGGTGCCTTTGAGCTTGCCGATCATGGAGTACGTCCGCTGCTTCAGGATGAAAGGGGATGAGTTTCGGGGGTAATCAAGGCTACGTCCGGGAAATAAGTCCGATACTCTTTCGGGTCGCGGGTTAGGATCGAATAGCCCCGGATCGCGGCATGGGCGCCGATCAGAAAATCCGGCAAGACACGCTCGCGTCCTCCTCCTCCCGACAGGCGATAGAGCCGGAACGCCGCGCCTGCAGCGAAGGCCGCCGCCCAAGGCAGATTCTCCCGATGAAACTCCTCGACCGGCAGCAGCGCATCCACTTCATCCATATCCCGGTACCGGACGGAAAATTCGGCATAGATGATCGGATTGATCGCAAGCGGCACGCGTCTGGAGAGTTGCGCGAGCATGCTGCGGGACCACTTCAGCCAGACCGGATCGCGTACAGCGATGTCGACGAGGACATTCGTATCGACGAGAACGGCCATGTCAGCGGTCCCGCGTCATGCTCATCAAGGCATCAGAGTCGATCGCTTGATCGCCGGTCCCCTCAAGGCGCTGAAGAGTGGCAAGGAAGTGGTCCAGCCGACCCCGTTCCTGCTGGCGATGCGGATCATTCTTCGGAGCGACCGTCAGCTTCCCGTTTTCGATCGTGAATACCACTTCCGAGTTCGGCTCTATACCAACCAGCTCGCGCAAGTCCCGCGGAATGGTCACCTGTCCCTTCGACGTCACACGCATGATCTGCTCCTTTTGAGTAAGAAATATCCTTACTCGGAGAACAAGTCAAGAACACGCTACGCGCTGGCCAGCACCTTCCGCATCCTCTCGCCGCCGCGATTATGGGCGTGGCAGATGGCGATCGCCAGCGCGTCCGCGGCGTCGTTGCCGGTGAACGTCGCCTTCGGCATCAGGATCTTCAGCATCATGTGGATCTGCTGCTTTTCTCCGTGGCCCACGCCGATCACCGCCTTCTTCACGGCGTTCGGCGCGTATTCCGAGACCCGCAGCCCCGCACGTGCCGGCACCAGCATCACCACGCCGCGCGCCTGCCCGAGCTTCAAGGTTGCCACCGCATCCTTGTTGACGAAGGTCTGCTCCACGGCTGCCTCATGCGGCTGATAGGCATGCACGACTTCCGCCAGGCCGTCATGCAACTGGCAGAGCCTCGAAGCCAGATCCAGATCGCCGTCCGACGTCACGGTGCCCGAGGCAACGAAGCGCAGGCTGTTGCCCAGCGTCTCGATAACCCCCCAGCCGGTGCGGCGCAGGCCCGGGTCGATGCCGATGATGCGAATCGTGTCTGTCATGCCGGTCACCTTACCTCTGGAGGCACAGCAGTGCCACGCAGAAGTGAACAAAACCGAAACAGAAGCTCCGGCGACCTTAATGGGCCGTTAACGATGATGCTCAAGTCTCGTGCAAAAGCCTGCAGCTGCATGCAACACTCTTCCCGCTGGCACATTAGGTCGCCAGAAACATTCGCATCCGGAATCATGAGGAGGCCGTAATGCGCGATCGAGATACGCTCGAGAACGAGCTGCTGGAACTTCAGGCCGTCGTGGGGGCCTTCGATGGGAGCCTGCGGCGGCTGGCCATGGGGGACCTGCACCAGCAGATCGCCCCGCCCCTTCCGCGCAGCTATGACGGGCTGCGCAAGGATTTCAACCGCGGCATGGCCTCCGTCAGCGCGACGATCGATATCGTTCTGGAACGGGCACGCGAAGTCCAGCAGGAGGCCGCCGATCTTCGCCGGGGGCTGAAGGAAAAGGCCGACGACGATGCCTCCCGCTCGGCGACGCTCTCCGGACTGGTTGGCGAGATAACCGCTTCCGTGGAGGCGGCGCGCGGGCAGTCCACCCATGTGGAACACGTTTCCGCCATTCTGCACAACGCCCGGCTGGATATGCGCCGCCCGAAGGAAGCATCGACACAGGCCGCCGAGCACAGCCAGCGGACCTGCCAGTCGCTGACGCGCCTGAAGCATCTTACGGACGAGGTACGGGCACTCCTCAAGGAAACCTCGCTGCTCGCCCTGAACGGCGGCATCAATGCCGCGCATTCCGGAGCCGATGGCGAAGAGGCATTGTCGATGGCGAAGAACCTTCACGCGCTGACGCAGCAGGTCGGCGCCACGGTCGAAGCATTGAACGACGCGGTCGAAACCGCCACCGC
>DASUPM010000346.1:0-3026 GCA_036281095.1 Pseudorhizobium sp. | reverse complement strand
CGCGATCTCTATCACATGAGCGAGGCCGAGCGACGCTTCCTCATGCGCACCGACTGGGGCTTCGTTCACCAGAACCCGGCCGATGGCCTGCGGATGACCGTATCGGCCGGCGCAAATGTCGGCGAACGACTGATGGCCGTGGGCGATCGCCACTACGGCAGGATCCGTTCGACGGCCCTCGACTGGCTCACCCGCGTCGAGATCGGCACCGATCGTATCGACGATGCGCCCCGTGCCTTCTCCGGCGGCATGCGCCAGCGCCTGCAGATCGCCCGCAATCTGGTGACCGGCCCGCGCCTCGTCTTCATGGACGAGCCGACCGGCGGCCTCGACGTCTCCGTCCAGGCGCGGCTCCTCGACCTGGTCCGCGGGCTCGTCAACGATCTCGGGCTGGCCGCCATCATCGTCACGCACGATCTCGCCGTCGCCCGCCTCCTGTCGCACAGGATGATGGTGATGAAGGACGGTCGCGTCATCGAACACGGCCTTACGGATCGCGTTCTCGACGATCCGCGGGAGCCGTACACCCAATTGCTCGTCTCTTCCATTCTGCAGGTCTAGGAAAAATGCCCACTCCCCTCGTCGTCTCGGAAGTCTTCAAGAGCTTCACCATGCATCTGCGCGACGGCATAAAGCTGCCGGTCGTCAATGACGTCAACTTCTCGGTCGCCAGCGGCGAATGCGTCGTGCTCGGCGGCCCCTCGGGTATCGGCAAGAGCTCGATCCTGAAGATGCTGTACGGCAATTATGCAGTCGATGCCGGCCAGATCCTCGTCGCCCACCGCGACCGGGTCATCGATCTCGCAAGCGCCGATCCCCGCACCGTCCTCGGTGTTCGCCGCGATACCATGGGTTACGTCAGCCAGTTCCTGCGCACGGTTCCGCGCGTCTCCGCACTCGACGTCGTCGCCGAACCTCTCGTGGCTCGCGGAAGCGATGTCGCGGAGGCACGCGACAGCGCGTCGTCGCTCCTGTCTCGCCTCAATCTCCCGCAGGAACTATGGAGCCTGCCGCCGGCGACCTTCTCCGGCGGCGAGCAGCAGCGCGTCAACATCGCCCGCGGCTTCATCACCGACCACAGTATCCTGTTGCTCGACGAACCGACGGCGTCGCTCGACACACGCAACCGCAGGGTTGTCGTCGACATGATCGCCGAGAAGAAGAGGAAAGGCGTGGCGCTTCTCGGGATTTTTCACGACGAGGAAGTGCGCGAGGCCGTCGCCGACCGGATACTGGACGTCATGCAGTTCTCGCCGCGCAAGGCCGCCGCATGAGCGTCAAGGTCGGGCTTGAACCCTCCATTCATCCGAGCGCGAGCGTCAGGAATTCTTCACTCGGTCGCTACACCGAAGTGGCCGAGCGGTGCCGCATCGACGAGGCCGAGATCGGCGACTATTCCTACATCATGCAGGACGGATCTGTCTGGTGTGCGACCATCGGCAAGTTCGTCAACATGGCTGCATCGGTGCGCATCAACGCGACGAACCACCCCACCTGGCGGGCTACGCTGCATCACTTCACCTACCGCGCCGCAAACTACTGGGACGACGCGGAAAACGAGGAAGACTTCTTCGAGTGGCGGCGGGAAAACCGCGTCACGATAGGGCATGACGTCTGGATCGGTCATGGCGCGACCGTGCTGCCGGGAGTGACGGTGGGCAGCGGCGCGGTGATCGGCGCGGGCGCCGTCGTCTCGAAGGATGTGCCCCCCTATACCATCGTCGGCGGCGTGCCCGCCAAGTTGATCCGCGAGCGCTTCCCGAGAGAGACTGCCGAGCGAATGGAGCGCCTTGGATGGTGGGACTGGGACCACCTTCGGCTGCGTGCTGCACTCGATGATTTCCGGGCCTTGACGGCGGAGGAATTCCTTTCGCGGCACGGTGGCTGAACACTTCATCGAACCGTCGCAAATGTAATACTGGCGACATAAAACCGACATTCAGACTTCATGTAGGACCGCTAATGCCAGACCCAGATTAGGTCAGAAAGAGGCGAGAGAGCATGAAGTTCGAACTCAGGAACGTCACCCGACGCTTCGGTGAGAAAGCTGCCGTCGCCGATGTAACCCTGGAGATTCCGCAGGGTCAGATGGTGGGCATCATCGGCCGTTCCGGCGCCGGCAAATCGACCCTTCTGCGCATGATCAACCGGCTTCAGGAACCGAGCTCCGGC
This sequence comes from Pseudorhizobium sp., assembly GCA_036281095.1. Lineage (GTDB taxonomy): Bacteria > Pseudomonadota > Alphaproteobacteria > Rhizobiales > Rhizobiaceae > Neorhizobium. Next base: position 854 of record DASUPM010000346.1, on the reverse strand, counting down.
TCGATACATTTTGGTGATCTCGAGGTCTCACGTCTGCGCGGTGCAGAACTGCGGAACTGGCAGCGTGATTGCGCGATGATCTTCCAGCAGTTCAACCTCGTGCCTCGCCTCGACGTGCTGACCAACGTGCTGCTCGGCCGTCTGAATCACCGTTCTACCGTCATGAGCCTTCTCAACGTCTTCACCCGTGAAGAGCGGATCATGGCGATTGCTGCATTGGAGCGGCTGGGCATCGAGCAGACGGCGCTTCAGCGCGCCGGCACACTTTCCGGCGGGCAGCAGCAGCGCGTGGCAATCGCCCGCGCGCTGATGCAGGCGCCGAAAATGGTTCTTGCCGACGAGCCTATCGCCTCGCTCGATCCACTCAACGCAAAGATCGTGATGGACGCGCTGCGCGACATCAACGAGCGTGAGGGTATCACGGTGATCACCAACCTGCATACGCTCGATACGGCCCGCTCCTATTGCGAACGCATCATCGGCATGGCTGCAGGCCGGGTCGTCTTCGACGGCGCTCCCGCCGAACTGACCGCCGAAGCCGTGCAGGAAATCTACGGTTCGGACCGGGATGGCGCAGGCATCAACGAGTCCATGACATCCACCAGCATCAACATTCCCGCGGCCGCCCAGAAGGCCGCCCGACCATCTGCCGGTGTCAGCGCCCTGGCCGCAGCCGGCGTCTGAACGCGTCTCGATCGTCAAGCCCGCGTCAAGGGCCTTTCATGCAACAGCAATCCGGGCTGTCCGGACAAACAGGAGATGATCTCATGCTGAAGAAAGTTCTGCTTGCCACGGCGGCTCTGGTCGCCCTTTCCGGCAACGTCATGGCCGAGGACCTCAAGGAATTCCGCATC
>DASUPM010000345.1:0-4019 GCA_036281095.1 Pseudorhizobium sp. | reverse complement strand
CGAAGAGGCCGAGGGTGCGGCGGACATGTTCCCGCTGGCAGATGACATAGGCGAGATCGCCCACCTGCAACTGGTCCGCGGAATGCGCGATCGAAAGCCTTCCGTTGCGGAAGATCCCCACCACCGTCGCCATCAGGTCCGGGAACAACTGGCTCAATTGCTGGAGCGGCGTGTTGAGGACCGGGCAGTCCTCCATGCATTCGATCGCGACCATCGCGATCGTATCCTCGGCGAAACGGACGATATCGGTCGCCCCGGGGAAGGATATGCGCCGCAGCACCATCTTGCCGACCTCGATCTCCGGCGAAATCGTCACGTCGATCGACATGTTCTGGCGGCTGAAGAGGTCGGCATATTCCGGCTGGAGGTAGCTCTGGGCGCGGATGCGGGCGATCTTGGTCGGCACGCTGAAGAGCGCATGGGCAACCTCGCAGGCGACGATGTTGACCTCGTCATAGAGGGTCACCGCGATGATCATGTCCGCCTGCTCCGCACCGGCCTTGGCGAGCACGTCCGGATGCGCGCCGTGACCGACATAGCCACGGACGTCAAGGGTCTCCGTTATGGCGTTGACCAGAGATGCGGACGTATCGATCACCGAGACGTCGTTGTCTTCCTGCGACAGCCGTTCGGCGATGCCGTAGCCGACCTGTCCCGCTCCGCATATGATGACTTTCATGGTGTCAGACGCCCAGGGACTTCAGTTTGCGGTGAAGTGCGGAACGCTCCATGCCGACGAATTCGGCGGTGCGTGAAATGTTGCCGCCGAACCGGTTGATCTGCGCGATCAGATAGTCGCGCTCGAACATTTCGCGGGCCTCGCGCAGCGGCAGCGTCATGATGTGGTGATCGCCCTTGGAGGACACCTTGGGAAGCATGTCGCCGAGATCGGGCGGCAGCATGTCGGCCGAGATCGCCGCGTCGGGACCATCCGAACGGGCCAGGATCATCAGCCGTTCGATGTTGTTGCGCAGCTGGCGGATGTTGCCCGGCCAGTCATGCGCCTGCAGCACCGCCATCGCATCCTCGCCGATCTTGCGCGTCCGGATGCCCGCCTGCTCGGAAATCTGGCGCATGAACATGTCGACCAGGAAGGGAATATCCTCTCGCCGCTCCGCCAGGGCCGGCACCTTTACCGGAACGACCGCCAGGCGGTGGTAGAGATCCTCACGGAAGATGCCCTCGGCGATCAGGCTCTCCAGATTGTAGGCGGTCGAGGAGATGATGCGCACATCCACCTTGACGCGCTTCGAGCCGCCGACACGCTCGAACTGCTGGTCCACCAGAACGCGGAGGATCTTGTTCTGCGTCTCGCGCGGCATTTCGCCCACTTCGTCGAGATAGAGGATGCCGCGGTGGGCCTCCTCCAGCGCACCGATCTTGCGCGGCTGGCCGGGCCCGCCCTCCGTGCCGAAAAGCGCGATCTCCATCCGGTCGGGCGTGATGGTGGCGGCGTTCAGCGCCACGAAAGGTCCGTTGGCGCGCGCCGACTTCCGGTGAATCATCCGCGCCACCAGTTCCTTGCCGGAACCCGAGGGACCGAGGATCATGATCCGGCTGTTGGGGGGCGAAACCTTGTCGATGGTCTGCCGCAATTGCGAGACCGCCACGGAGGTGCCGACCAGTTCCACCGCATCGCCGGTGCGTCTTTTCAGCTCACTGACCTCGCGCTTGAGGCTGGAGTTCTCCAGCGCGCGCTCGGCGATCAGGATGAGCCGGTCGGCCTTGAACGGCTTCTCGATGAAATCGAAGGCGCCCCGCTTGATGGCGGATACGGCGGTCTCGATATTGCCGTGCCCCGAGATCATGACGACCGGCAGGTCGGGGTGACGGCTCTTGATCTCGTCCAGCAGGGCCAGTCCATCCAGTTTCGATCCCTGCATCCAGATATCGAGGAAGACCAGCCGCGGGACGCGGTCGGAGATCGCGCCGAGCGCGCTGTCGCTGTCATGGGCGGTGCGGGTTTCATGTCCTTCGTCGGACAGGATGCCGGAGACGATATCACGAATGTCCGCTTCGTCGTCGACGACCAGAATATCAGACGCCATATGCGAATTCCTTGTCGGTTCCAGTTCCGGTGCCGCCGGCCTGCACCACGTGCGGCAGCAGCACCCTGATCATGGCGCCGCGGCCGTGATCGAATTCGGGAGGCGCATCGTGGAGCTCGAGCTGGCCCCCATGCTCCTCGATGATCTTCTTGACGATAGCGAGCCCGAGACCCGTGCCCTTTTCCCGCATCGTCATGTAAGGCTCGAGTATCCGGTGACGGTTCTCCGCCGGCAACCCGCTGCCGTTGTCGATGATGTCCACGGTAAAACCGTCGCGGACGTGATCGAATTCCGCACGGACCCAGACCTTGCGCCCGTCGCGCTCCTGATCGGAGGGAACGGCCTCGATCGCCTCGACGGCGTTCTTGACGAGGTTGCCGAATGCCTGGCCGAGCATGCGCGCATCGAACATTCCGATCAGCGGTTCACCGCCCAGATCGCGGATGAACTCCACATGGCTCGTGCCCATTTCCCGCAGGAAGACGGCGTCGCGCAGGATGTCGCGCAGGTCGGTCTCCTCCTTGGTCGGCTTCGGCATGCGCGCGAATGCCGAGAATTCATCGACCATGCGGCCGATGTCGCCGACCTGTCGGACGATGGTGTCCGTGCACTGATCGAACACGGCGCGATCGTCCTCCGCGATATGCTTGCCGTAGCGCCGCTTGAGCCGTTCGGCCGAAAGCTGGATCGGCGTCAGCGGGTTCTTGATTTCATGGGCGATGCGACGGGCGACGTCCGCCCAGGCGGTGGAGCGCTGCGCGATCACGAGATCGGTGATGTCGTCCAGCGTGATGACGTAGGAATCGCGTGACGAACTCTGCTCCTCCCGCGTCACCTGGACACTCAGCGTCCGCTCCTTGCCGGCGCGCGTCAGGTTGACCTGCTTTCGGAAGTCGTTGCGCGCACGGGTCGCGGCCTCCGAAAGCACGCTGTCGATCTCCGGCACGACGTCCGAGAGGTTGCGGCCGAGAAGCTTTGCGGCCGGCAGTCCCAGGAACGCCTCCCCCGACGCGTTGACGATGGTGATGCGCCGGTCGTCCTCGACGCCGATGACGGCCGCAGTCACTCCGGACAGAACCGCTTCGATGAAGCGGCGCCGGTCGTCCACCTCGTCCTTGGCCTCGAGAATCTCGTCCCGCTGGCTGCGGATTTCCGAGATCATCTTGTTGAAGGTGCGCGAAAGGTTTCCGACGTCCCCGTCCGCCGCGCGCACCGGCACCACGACGTTGAGATTGCCCTGGGCGACGCTGTCGGCAGCACTGATCAGCAGCCTGATCGGCCGGACGATCCGGTCTGCGACGGCGATGGCGGTCCAGATGGCAGCCAGCAGCACGATCAGCGCGAAGCCGAGATAGAGGATGGCGAAGGCGACCTGAAGAGAGGTTCGTCCGGCCTGCATCGACTGATATTCGGCCGTATTGTCCTCCATCAGACGCATGGCGCTCATCACCTTCGGATCGACGGCGCGGATGGTGTAGAGAAACGATCCGCGGATGGCGTCGAGCTGGATGATGGCGCCGACGAGGTTCGTGACGCCCGGAGGAATGAGGGTGGGCTGACCGGCTGCGGCCTTTTCCAAGGCATCCTTCGGGATCGCCGGCAGCGGACGCTCCGTGGTGATGTCCGCCTGGGCGATCGCAGACCCATCCTCACGTACGAGGAAGGCCCCGAGCATACCGCGGCCACGCGCCTGACGGGTCATCAGGTCCACGAATCCGGTACGGTCGAGATAGAACATCGCCCGGTTCCGCTCGAGGTCGTTCGCCATGGAAACCGTCTGACCCTGCAGGTAGCTGGCATTCTCCAGCATGTAAGCCTGGGCCACGTCGTTCGAGGATCGAACGATCGACTGGGTGCGAAGAGAAAACCACCGGTCGAGGCCGGCGCTCAGGGTGATGCTTGCGAATATCGCGACCAGAACCGCGGGCGTGATCGCAACAATGGAAAACAGCACGACGACGCGGATATGCA
>DASUPM010000344.1:0-4801 GCA_036281095.1 Pseudorhizobium sp. | reverse complement strand
ACTCCTGAAGGGCCTTCCGATCGCCGTCGTTGCCGATGTCATCGCACAGCGCATCACGCTGACCTCCGGCGGCCCGGAACTGATCGCCACGATGAAGGCGAAGGGCTTCCATACGGCGCTCGTCTCCGGGGGCTTCACCGTCTTCACCAATCCGATCGCCGACAGGCTGGGCTTCCACGAGAATCGCGCCAATCTCCTCTTGTCGGAAAACGGCATCCTGACCGGTGAGGTCGCGGAACCCATTCTCGGCAAGCAGGCAAAGGTCGACGCCGTGACAGAGATCGCCGCCCGGTTCGGCATCGGCACGGACGACGTCATGGCAGTCGGAGACGGCGCAAACGACCTGGGCATGATCAATCTTGCCGGTTCCGGCGTGGCGCTGCACGCCAAGCCGACGGTTGCGGCGCAGGCGCGCATGCGGATCGACCACGGCGATCTCACGGCGCTCCTCTATATCCAGGGCTATCGCAGATCGGATTTCGTCACTCCATGAATCTCACCGGCCGGCCGCTGATCGTCCTGGAAACAGAAAGGCTGCGCCTCCGCAGCTGGATCGAGAGCGACCGGCACCTGTTTCGCGAGATCAATGCCGATACGAAGGTGATGGAGTTCTTTGCGTTCCGCCGCAGCCACGCGGAAGCGGACGCGCTTCTGGAAAAGATCAACAGTTCGATTCGAGAAACCGGGCTCGGCTTCTACTGCCTGGAACTCAAGGAAACCTCGGAGCCGGTCGGCTTCTGCGGCCTGTCGCTCGCCAACATGCCGGACATCTTTCCCGCCGAGACCGTCGAGATCGGCTGGCGACTTGCCACCCGCTTCTGGGGACATGGCTATGTGACGGAGGCCGGCCGCGCGCTGCTCGATTTCGCCTTCCGGGAAAAGTCGGTACCGGCGGTGCTCGCCTTTGCCGTCACGGAGAACCGGCGCTCCACTGCCGTCATGGAGCGGATCGGCATGCGCCCGTGCCGCGACATGGACTTCGATCATCCGCGGGTGCCCGAAACCCACCCGCATCTCAAGCGCCATGTCGTCTATGCCGCCGTGGCGGACGAGCTTAAGAGACCCTGATCCTATTCCATCGGAAGGGCGAGGAAGCGCAGCGCCCCGGTCGGATCGGCAATCATCATGTGCGCGTTGCGCCGCCCTTCCGACTTCAGCACGGTGATGCGCTCGACGACCGCCTCCGGGCTGTCGACGAAGTCCTGGCCGACCTCGACGATGACATCACCGGGCTTCAGCCCCTTCTCGGCCGCGGCCGAACCGGCTTCGACCGCCGTGACGACGACGCCCTCGACGCTTTCGGCAATTGCGAAGTCTCCGCGCTGCGCATCGTCCAGCGTCGCGATCGTGATCCCAAGGATTTCCACCGGCCCCTCTTGCCCATCGGCTTCGCCCTGCTGCTCCGGCGCATTGCCCTCCGGCATCGGCTCGTCTTCGGGGCTCACCGTCTCTTCGTCCGCTTCCGCAGCATCCTCGGCACTGTCTTCGAGGCGGCCGAGGGTGACCTTCACCGTCTCCTCCTTGCCGTCCCGGAGCACCACGACATCGACCTGCTTTCCGACCGCGCTTTCCGCAACCGCCCGCGGCAGGTCCCGCATCTCGGAGACCGGCTGGCCGTCGAAGCGGAGGATCACGTCGCCCGCCCGAATCTCACCGTTGGCGATCGGTCCGCCTTCGACCACGCCGGAGACGAGCGCTCCGCGGGCGCTGTCGAGACCCAGGCTCTCCGCCACTTCCTCGGTGACGGGCTGGATTCGCACGCCGAGCCAGCCGCGGCGGGTTTCGCCAAACTCGATCAACTGGTTGACGATATTCTCGGCAAGTTCCGTCGGCACCGCAAATCCGATGCCGATTGATCCGCCGGACGGCGAGATGATCGCCGTGTTGATGCCGATCACTTCACCGCGCATGTTGAACAGCGGACCGCCGGAATTGCCCTTGTTGATGGCTGCGTCGGTCTGGATGAAATTGTCGTAGGGACCGGCATTGATGTTGCGGCCGCGGGCGGAAATGATGCCCAGCGTGACAGATCCGCCAAGCCCGAACGGGTTGCCGATCGCCATCACCCAGTCGCCGATGCGCATCTGCCGGGAATCGCCGAAGCGCACCGCCGTCAGGGGCGTCTTCGGCTCCACCTTGAGCACCGAGAGGTCCGTCTTGGTATCGGTTCCGACGAGCTCGGCCTTCAGCTTGCTGCCGTCCGGGAAGATGACCTCGATGTCGTCGGCGTCCTCGATCACATGGTTGTTTGTCACCACGAAGCCGGAGGCGTCGATGACGAAGCCGGAGCCGAGGGAGTTGACCTTCTGGTTGCCGCCTTCGCCGCCCTCGCCGTCGAAGAAGTCGTCGAAGAACTCTTCGAAGGGTGCTCCCTCCGGCACCTGCGGGGCCTGCGGTCCTGCGCCCTGGTTATCGACGCTCTGCGATGTCGAGATGTTGACCACCGCATCGAGAAGCCCTTCCGCAAGGTCGGCGACCGAGCCGGGTCCGGAACCCACGGCTGGACCCAGCGACGGCTGCACCTGAACGGTCGGCGCAGAGCTCGGCGGCGCCGGCAGCATGGCCTCCGGCTCGTTGCCATTTTCGACGGTGGGAGGCTGGACGCCCTCCGGAGCCGCGGGCGCGGGTCCGGCAGCGGGAGCATCGGGTGCCGGCGCGGCGGGCGGAGCGGGTGCGTCCAGGGGCGGCGCGGCTGTCTGGGCAATCGCACCGCTCGCTGCCGTGGCGACGATGGCCAGCGCCGCGACGGACCGCTTCAAGGACGATAGAACCGACTGAGCCATCTGGCCTCCCTGTATTGCCTGCCTTGCCTGGGCGGCTGCACGTTGAATAGCGCGGACTGTCGCCACAAGATAGGGCGGAATGAAGACGGAGAAATTACCTTTCCGTGAGGGAAGATGAAGCCGCGGCAGCGGCTGCGCCTCAACGAAAAGAGGCGGCCGAAGCCGCCTCTGGATGTTCAGCCGCCATTGGCGGGTGCCGCCGGAGCGGCGGGCTGTGGGGGAGCGTTCGTTCCCCGCCCCGGCTGCCCGCGCGGGGTCTCCTCCGCCTCCGCGGCGGCTGCCGCAACGCCGGAACTGTTGAGGAACTTGAAGAATTCCGACTCGGGAGACAGGACGAGAGTGGTACCGGTATCGACCAGCGAAGCGACATAGGCGCGCATCGAGCGATAGAAGTCGAAAAACGCCGGGTCGCGGCCGAAGGCCTCGCCGAAGATCTGCGTGCGTTCCGCATCGCCCTCGCCTCGGATGATCTCCGCATCGCGCTGCGCCGCGGACACGATCTCGACGACCTGACGGTCGGCGACGGCACGCCGGGTCTGGCCCATCTCGTTACCGCGGGCGCGGATCAGTTCGGCTTCCGCCAGGCGCTCCGCCTTCATCCGCTCGTAGGTCTGCTGCGAGACCTCCTGCGTCAGGTCGGTGCGGCGGATGCGGACATCGCGAACGGTGATGCCGAGCGTTTCCGCCGCATCGCGAAGCTGCGAATGCACTTCCTGCATCATCTGCGAGCGTTCCTCGGAAAGAGCCGCGCTGAAATTGCGCAGACCGTAGACGCGCCGCAGTGCGGCGTCGAGACGCGTGCGCAGCCGCGATTCTGCAGATTCGCGGTCGCCGGACACGGTTACGCGGAACCGGCGGGGATCGCTGATCTCGTAGACCACAAACGCATCGACCTCGTAGAACGCGCCGCCCCGGACCTGAACCCGGATGTCGTCGAGATCGAAACGAAGAGCACGGTCTTCGAGATATTGCACGCGATCTGCGTCCATGAACCCGAACGGAAGCTTGAAATATAGCCCCGGCTCGCTCTTCACGTCCTGGATTTCACCGAACCGGACGACGATCGCCTGTTCGCGCTCGTTGACGACGAAGACCGACGAGTAGACGAGGAACAGGATGACCGCGAGGCCGATCAGAAAAGCTGGAAGACGGGAACTCATTGGGTGCCTCCCTGCTGACCGGCAGGCCTGTTGATCTCATTGAGCGGAAGATAGGGCACTACGCCCTGGTTCTCGTCGATGATGATCTTGTTGGAATTCTTCAGAACCGCCTCCATCGTTTCCAGGAAGATGCGCTGGCGCGTCACTTCGGGAGCGTTCGAATATTCCTGGTAGATCGACAGGAAGCGCTGCGCCTCACCTTGGGCCTCGTTGACGACCCGGTCCTTGTAGGCCGCTGCCTGCTCGCGGACCTGCGCCGCCTCGCCTCGGGCCTGGCCGAGTTTCTGGTTGGCATATTGGTTGGCTTCTTCGACGAAGCGGTCCTCATCCTGCTCGGCGCGCTGCACTTCTTCGAATGCGTCGGCGACTTCGCGCGGAGGCGCCGCATCCTCGATCGGGACCGCGTTGATCGAAATACCGGCCCCATAGTTGTCCATGGTGCCCTGGATGATCGCACGGACTTCGGTGGAGATGTCTTCGCGGTTGTCGCGGAACACGTCCTGAGCCGGGCGGCGCCCGACCACTTCGCGCATGGCACTTTCGGCCACCTGCTGCAGCGTGCTTGCCGGATTTTCCAGGTTGAACAGGTAATTCTTCGGCTCGCTCACGGTGTAGAGCACCGAGAACTGCACGTTGACGATGTTCTGGTCGCCAGACAGCATCAGTCCTGCGGAAGACTGCGCGCTTCCTGCTGCGCCGATGTTCTGCTGCTGCTCCGTCACCTTCACGATCTCGACCGTTTCGAACGGCCACAGATGGAAGTGCAGGCCCGGCATCGAGACCTCTTCCTTCGGCTGCCCGAAGCGGAGCTCCACACCCCGTTCGTCGGGCTGCACCGTATACACGGACTGGATGGCG
>DASUPM010000343.1:0-10757 GCA_036281095.1 Pseudorhizobium sp. | reverse complement strand
CTCATCGAATAGCGGTCGCCTTCCGGCAACTGCATGACCATGCCGAGTGCACGACCGCGCGGAATGATCGTCGCCTTGTGCAGCGGGTCGGCAACCGCAACCTTGAGGGCGGTGATGGCGTGACCGGCTTCGTGATAGGCGGTGAGCTTCTTCTCGGCCTCGGTCATGGCGGACGAGCGTCGCTCGGCGCCCATCATGATCTTGTCCTTGGCGTCCTCGAACTCGCTCATCGTGACGAGGCGCTTGTTCCGGCGGGCAGCCATGAGGGCAGCTTCGTTGACGAGGTTCATCAGGTCCGCACCGGAGAAGCCGGGCGTGCCGCGCGCGAGGACCTTGAGATCGACGTTAGGTGCCAGCGGCACGTTGCGGGCATGCACCTTGAGGATGCGCTCGCGGCCGACGATGTCAGGATTGGGAACGACCACCTGGCGGTCGAAACGGCCGGGACGCAGGAGCGCCGGGTCGAGAACGTCCGGGCGGTTGGTCGCGGCGATCAGGATAATGCCTTCGTTGGCCTCGAAGCCATCCATCTCGACGAGAAGCTGGTTGAGCGTCTGCTCGCGTTCGTCGTTACCCCCGCCGAGGCCCGCGCCACGATGGCGGCCGACGGCGTCGATTTCGTCGATGAAGATAATGCAGGGCGCGTTCTTCTTCGCCTGCTCGAACATGTCGCGTACGCGGCTGGCGCCGACGCCGACGAACATTTCGACGAAGTCCGAGCCGGAGATCGTGAAGAAGGGAACGTTCGCCTCACCGGCAACGGAGCGGGCGAGCAGTGTCTTGCCGGTGCCTGGAGGGCCGACGAGCAGCACGCCGCGCGGTATACGGCCGCCGAGACGCTGGAACTTCTGCGGGTCACGCAGGAATTCGACAATCTCCTCGAGATCCTGCTTCGCTTCGTCGACGCCGGCCACATCCTCGAAGGTAACGCGCCCATGCGCTTCGGTGAGAAGCTTGGCCTTGGACTTGCCGAACCCCATGGCACCGCGCGAACCGCCCTGCATCTGCCGCATGAAGAACAGCCAGACGCCGAGGATGAGGAGCATGGGCAGGAGGGTGCCGAGATAGCTCAGGAAGCCCGACGAACCGTCCGTCTCAGGACGGGCGACGATCGTCACGCCCTTGGACTGCAGGCGCTCCATCAGCGAGTCGTCGATGACAGGCGAATAGGTCTGGAACCCCGTGCCGTTCTCCGCATAGGTTCCCATCACCCGGTTGCCGGTGACGACCACTTCGCGAACCCGGCCGGTGTCCACATCGCTGAGAAACTGCGAATACGGTATCTCCCGGGAGCCCGACTGCGAAGGCGCCGTCTGGAACATGCTGAACAGCGCAATCAGCAGCAGTGCTATGATCGCCCAGAGGGCAAAATTTCGAAAATTTGGGTTCATCGAACTCCCCGGAACTGCATGGTGGCCCGAAAGCCACCTTTCTTGCCGCTAACATAGGGTTCCGCCTGGGCCTTGCCAAGGCGGACCGCACGGACTGGTTACCTTTTCCGTACTCAAATATCGAACGGCGGTGAGGGAAATTCGTTGCATCCGAAGAGCCCAGCCAAAGTCCCGGCCAGTTTATAGTCGAACTGCGACAGAAACCGGTCGAAGGGCGCAAGCCGCGGAACGGCCTCCGGCGCTGGCGCGGTCGGCGGAGACATATCGACCGCAGGCAGGGCCCGCATCGCACGCATGGCGATGGACGCGGGGATATCCGGGAACAGATCCTGCGCCTCCTGCCGGGCCGTCTCCGTCGCTTTCACTGTCGCCGCCCGAGTGCCTTCGTTCGTGATCCGGAAGCGGCCGTCCCAGACGGCGGTCTCCCCGGGCGCTGCCGACGTTTCGGGCAGACCTCGGCTTTCCCGGCACAGGAAGAGCCCTTCCCTTCGAAGATCGAAGATCACTCTGCCTGCCGTCACTCGGCCGGGTTCGCCGGTGCCGATCGCCCCCATGATGCGATCCATGCTCTCGGAGCCGGGACCTTGCTCACGGCCGCCGAGAACCGCAGCAGCCATGGAGAGGGCATAGCGCAGAACGGCCGCATCGGCCGCCAGTGCCGGCCGGGAAACATGCATCAGCACGCTCCGATGGACACGCGCATGTTCACCGAGCAGCGCGGCGGCAGCTTCGGAATGTGTCTGCCGTCGCCGGGCGGCGGCGTCGATATCGGCGATTGCCACGCTTTCCTCGGAAGCCAGTGACGCACGCGTCCTCACCCGCTCATAACGGAGGTCGATGTTCGAGGGATCGTCGGCCCAGCCGTGACCGCCGTCCCTCAGGACGTCCCTGATGCTTTCCCGCGAAGTTCGAAGAAGGGGACGGAGCAGCCAGTGCCGCCGGTAGAGAAGCGTCGCTTCCGCCATGCCGGCCATGCCCGGAGCCTGCGTACCCGGACGACGGGCGGCCCGCATGGCAACCGTTTCCAACTGGTCGTCCAGCGTATGCCCGGTGAGAATAGCCGTCGCTCCCGCGTCGTAAGCCGCCTGACATAGAAGCGCATATCGCGCCTCGCGCGCAGCGGCGGAAACTCCGGTCTTCGGCTTTTCGCCATCCCATGCAAGAACGCGGTGCGGAACTCCCAGCCGGCCGCACAAGGCCCCGACGGCTGCGGCTTCGACAGCCGATTCCGGCCGGAGCCGGTGATCGACCGTGACGGCGGAGAGCGTCAATTGCGGGGAAAGATGTTTCACCAGCGCAACGAGGAGCCCGGTCGAATCGCTGCCGCCCGAGACAGCCACGAGCAGGCGCGCCGGCCTCGGCATCTTCCGCAGTAAAGCAACGATGGCTTCTTGCGGGCCGAGGAGAGGAGAAACGGGGGCGGTCAACGCCTGCAGCCGCTCAGCAGCCGAGGCGCTTCTGCTCGGAGGAAACCTTCGAGATGACGGGCTTCGGTGCGCTCGGATAGCGCTTCGGAACCTCGCGCAGCGTCGCACAGGCGGTTTCGGTATTGTCCAGGGCGGCCAGCGACATGCCGAGCTTCAGCAGCATTTCCGGCGCCTTGGCGGACTTGTTGTAGGTCTGGTGGGCGTTGAGAAACGTCTTTGCAGCCTCGGTATATTTTGCCTGCGAATACTGTGCCTCGCCGAGCCAGAAGCTCGCATCGGCGGCACGTTCGCCCTCGGGGAATTCGCTCAGGTATTGCGTGAACCCTTCCTCAGCCAGTGCGTAGTCGCCCGACAGGACGTGGTTGTAGGCCACCTGATAGGTGTCGTTCTCATTGCCGAGCGAAGCGGTCTGCTGCGAATCGGTCTGGGTCTGCTGCGGTGGCGGCAAGGCCGCTCCCGTATCGACACCGGGCAGGCCGGAGGAGTTGTCGGCGTCCTCGTTGCGGGTCACGCTCTGCGGGGTGCCGTTCTGGTCGAACTCGATCGAGCCGAGCACGGTCTCCGGCGCACCGGGGGACGCGCCGCCGCCCGGTTGGGTGGCAGGAGGCGTTTCGATGATCCGCGCCACGTCGTCGGCGGGCGCTCCCGGCGCAGGCGCCTGCGGGGGAGTGGCGGCGGCGGCCGGTTTCCCGGCCGCTCCGTTCTCGCTCTTTTCCAGCTCCTGGAAGCGGAACTCGTTGTCTTCCTGGGTCTTTCGCATCTGCTCCTGCATCTGCAGAAGCTGGAAGCTCATTTCCTCGATGCGACCGTTCAGCTGGCGGATCTCCTCCTCCAGCTGCTGTACCCTGACCGCATCACCGCCCTGCGCCAGCACCACGGGCGCGTCGGAGGCGCGCGGCGCCTGCGATGCCCGGTCATTGCGCTGGAACAGCTCCGGCAACGAGAACGCCCCGGCGGGACCGCCCGCCACAATCAGCCCCAGCATCGCTGCCAAGACAACTTTCTTCATATCGTCCGTCCTGCTTTGATCTGCGCCGGTTTGGCGCGACTGCAGATTTTGCCAATCCACGCCAAAAAGCAACCGAGCCCGACGCTTAAAATCAATGCAACTTCGGCCAAACTATGGAGGAACGAAAAAGGCGCCCCGCAGGACGCCTTCACGATATCGTGGGTATGCCGGGGAATTTACATTCCCGCGCCGCCGAGCACGGTGACCGCGCGGCGGTTCTGCGACCAGCAGGAAATGTCGTCGCAGACGGCGACCGGCTTTTCCTTGCCGTAGGAAATCGTCTTCATGCGGTTCGCCGGAACGCCGCGCGCTGCGAGGTATTCCTTGGTGGCGGCAGCACGGCGGGCGCCGAGAGCAAGGTTGTATTCGCGGGTTCCGCGCTCGTCGGCATGGCCTTCGACGGTGATCGCATAGTTCGGATAACGCGCCAGCCACTGTGCCTGACGGTCGAGCGTCTGCTGCGCATCGGCGCGGATGGAGGTCGAATCCGTATCGAAGAAGATGCGGTCGCCGACATTGACCGTGAAGTCCTGCTGAGAGCCCGGAGTTGCCGCGCCCGCGCCGCCAAGACCGAGGTCACCGGCATTGTTCGGCAGGTTCTTCTTGTTGGCGCAGCCGGCCAGCGCGAGCGCCAGCGTCAGTGCGATGATGCCCGGGTTGCGAGCGAGTTTCTGCATGCGGCTCATTGCCGGGAAATCGGTGCGGCCCATAGCCGGTCTCTCCTTAGATCGATGTAACAGAGTTGCCAGACCCTAACCGATGTCGGTTAACCACAGTGAAATGCGTATGGTTAACAAATCGCTTCGGCATCCGCCCCTGCGCTCCTTTTTCAGGAGAATGGGGCGGCAAAGAGGCGGAAATCCGCCCCTTCCCAGTTCCTGCCACTATTCAAGAAGCGGCGACCATGCCGGATCGGACGCATAGGCTGGCGTCTTGATCTGCTGCTCGTTGTAGCCCGTCAGGTCGATCGAATAGAGTTGCGGCCCACCGGCGCCGGCATTCTGGCGGAAGAACATCAGCACGCGACCGTTCGGTGCCCAGGTCGGACCCTCGTTGTGGAAGCCGGTGGTCAGGATGCGCTCGCCCGAGCCGTCGGGCTTCATCACGCCGATGGAGAACTTGCCGCCGGACTGCTTGGTGAAGGCGATGAGATCACCGCGGGGAGACCAGACCGGCGTGGAATAGGAGCCGTCGCCGAACGAGATGCGCGTCTGGCCGGAGCCGTCGGCACCCATGACGTAGAGCTGCTGACGGCCGCCGCGGTCGCTTTCGAAGACGATCCGCGAGCCGTCCGGCGAATAGGAAGGCGAGGTGTCGATCGCAGCCGTGTTGGTCAGGCGGGTCGTGGTACGCGAGCGCAGGTCCATCGTGTAGATGTTGGAATTGCCCTCCTGCTGAAGGCTCATGATGACCTTCTGGCCGTCCGGCGAGAAGCGCGGAGCGAAGGTCATGCCGGGAAAATTGCCGACGACCTCGCGCTGCCCCGTCTCCAGCTGCAGCAGGTAGACGCGCGGCTGGTTACCCTCGAAGGACATGTAGGTGATTTCCTGCCGGCTCGGCGAGAAGCGCGGCGTCAGAACGATATCATTGCCATTGGTCAACTGGCGGACGTTGAAGCCGTCCTGATCCATGATCGCAAGCTGGCGCTTACGCTGGGTCTTCGGGCCGCTTTCGGAGACGAAGACGACGCGCGTGTCGAAATAGCCCTTCTCGCCGGTGACGCGCTCGTAGATCGCGTCGGCGATGATGTGGGCCACGCGGCGCCAGTTTTCCGGCTGGGTAAAGAACTGCTGCCCGGTCATCTGCTGGCCGGCGAACGTGTCCCACAGGCGAAATTCCGCCCGCAGACGGCCGTCGCCCTCACGGGTGACGCGGCCCGTGACGAGCGCCTGCGCGTTGATCACCTTCCAGTCCTCGAAGCGCGGCTGCTGATCCGGATTGGAAACCTTCTCGATAAAGGCCGCCTTGTTGACCGGCGCGAAGAGGCCGGAGCGCTGCAGGTCGGCTGCGATCACCTGACTTATCTGCGCGCCCAGTTCGTTGCCGGAGATGAAGTCGGTCACCGCGATCGGCAGCGGCTCGACATTGCCCTTGTTGATGTTGATCTCCACCAGCGCATGCGCCGGGGCAAAAGTCATCGCCATGCCGGCAAACGCGATCATCAGGCGGACGATGGTATGTTTCATCATTGTGTTCAGCCTTTCAGCTTTTACAGCATTTCGCTGGGGTCGAAGTTCACGACAACCTCGCTCCAGGCATCGTATTTCTCGACAGGAAGGTTTTTGAATGGCGCCGACCGCATGACCGCTCTGAGCGCACTGCCTTCGAGCGTGCGACGCGCCGTATCGGAGCCGCCCGTTGCGGTGACCTCGGGGCGGCCGATGATCTGGCCGCTCTCGTCCAGCTTCATGGTCACGGTGATGATGACGCCGTCCGCGCCTTCGATACCGGCGATGATCGACCAGTTGTTCTGGATCTGCCCGCGCAACGCGTCCATCTCGCTCTGGCTGAGCGTCGAGCCCGAGGTCGTCTTCTTGCCGCCGAGCGCTGCGGTTTCGGTCGAACGCTTGGCACCCCCGCCGGCTGCGTCCTGCTTGTTGAGAAGCGCCGCGATCTCGTCGGCGTTGAAGTCGCTTTCCTTTGAGGATGTGGACTTCGCCGTCTCCTGCTTCTTGTCGGCGATCTTCTTGTCGGTAGGCTTTTCGGCGGCCTTCGGCGTCTCCGGCTTCTTCTCCGCCGGCTTTTCGACGGGCTTGGCCTGTTCCTTCGGAGGCTCGGGCTTCGGCCTCGCGGCAGGCACGGGAACGGCATCCGGCAGCGGGATTTCCTCGGCGACCGCCTCCTCGGGAGCAGGCTCGGGCGTCGGTTCCGGCGTCGGTTGCGGAGCAATTTCCGGCTTTGTTTCGGGAAGAGCGGCGACCTCGGTCGGCTTCGGCGCGGTTTCCTCCGGCACGATATCCTTGACGTCGTTCGTCTCAGTCGTCGGATTGGGGAGCGGTTTTTCGGTCTTCTCCGGCGCGGCCGCGACTTCTGTCTCGACGGGCTTTTTCACCGGCGTCGGCGGCGACTTGAGGTCGACATCGTTGTCGCCCGCATTTTCGGCATTCTCGACGATGTTCGGCTTGGTGGTCGGCACCGGCGCGGCCTTCTCGGCCATCGGTGCGTCCTTGTCGCCCTGCTGGATCTGCGTGATCGATTCCACGGGAATGATGTCGACGGGCAGCGCTTCTACTTCGGCCACGTCGAACGAAGCCGGCGCGCCCAGGGTAAAGAGCGCCCAGCCCAGCACCATGGAATGCAATACCAGAGATGTCCCCAGACTTCCCTTCATGGCGACTTGATCACTGCTCCTGTTCCTGCAGGGTCACAAGACCGATGTTCTTGAACCCGGCTGCGGAAATCCGCGCCATGACCTTCATGACCACGCCATAGGCGGCCGCGGTATCGCCGCGCACATAGATGCGCTCGCTGTAGCCGGTGGTGGCGATCGCCTCGAGCTTCGGCACGACCTCGTCGATCGGGATCGCCGTTTCCTGCAGGTAGATCTCGCCGGAGGTGTTGACCGAAACCGTGATCGGCTGTGTGTCCGCATTCATCGCCTTCGCCTGCGTTTCGGGCAGGTCGATCGGCACGCCGACCGTCATCATCGGGGCGGCGACCATGAAGATGATCAGGAGCACGAGCATGACGTCGACGAGCGGCGTCACGTTGATCTCGCTCACCGGGCCATGCTTGCGCCCGCCGCGTCGTCTGCGACCACCGCTTCCGCCCTTGGCTCCAACTGACATACCCATGCGACTGGCTCCTTCGAGGGCTTACTGTGCCGCCTGGCGCGGCTGCAGCTTCTCGTCAATCTGGCGCGACAGGATGGCCGAGAATTCGTCCGCGAAGCCTTCCATACGGCCCGACAGCTTGCCGGCCTCGGCGGAGAACTTGTTGTAGGCGATAACCGCCGGAATGGCCGCGACGAGGCCGATTGCGGTCGCCAGCAGCGCTTCGGCGATACCCGGCGCGACGACGGCGAGATTGGTCGACTTGGAGCCGGCGATGGCCTGGAACGAGGTCATGATGCCGACGACCGTACCGAAGAGACCGATGAAGGGAGCGGCAGAACCGATGGTGGCGAGCGAACCGAGGCGAGCCTCGTAGCTCTCGCTCTCGCGCGCCATGGTGACATCCATCGCCCGGTCGATACGCATCTGAAGCCCGATCGGCGAACGGGCGCCGCGCTCGAAGCTCTTCTTCCATTCGCGCATGGCGGCGACGAAGATGGCCGAAAGACCGCCGTTCTGCCGTTCAGCCAAAGTCCGATAGAGCTCTTCCAGCGACTGTCCGGACCAGAACACCTGCTCGAACTGGTCGAACTGGCGCTTCGCCTTGCCGAAGCTCACATATTTGTCGATGACGATCGCCCAGGTCCACACAGAGGCTCCGATCAGCCCCAGCATCACCAGCTTGACGACGATACCAGCCTGCATGAACAGCGCCCAGAGACTGACGTCATGGGTCGCCGCAGCCAAACCTACCTCTTCCATCTACCTAAATCCCCGAATCCAAACGCCCGGCACAGGACCGGGCGGGTTCAAAAGCGCTCTCGCGAGATGTACGTGGCCGCTGGATGCGCTCTTCTACCCCAAGGTGCCCTGAGCTTTCAGCATGGCTTCTCGCTTCCAAATTTGGTCAAAGGAAGGCGTGCATCGCACAAATTCCTCGCGTTTCAGTAAGACCTCATTATGGTTAAGAATGCGTTACCGGATGCGGGCGCGCCCATCGAAACCCATTCGGGCTCTCCTCTTCCTGGCTTAGAATTGCAGGCCTAGAGGGCAGTGATCCGAGACTTCCGGATCTCTGACCACATCGAAGTGCTGTACCCGGACGGCGTCGTTGACGAGCATATAGTCCGCAAAGCGGCCGGGCTTCCTGTAATGTGATGAACGGGTGCCGTTGAAGCCGCCGGCTGTGACAAGATCGTTCAGCCCTAGCCGCGCGAGAACCGCAAAGGTCTCGCTTGTCGGCTCGACATTGAAGTCTCCACAGATGACAAGCGGCCGTCCCTCCTCCGCGACGCATTGAATCAGCGCCGCGAGACGCTCCGCTTGAGCCAGGCGCTCCGGCGTGTCGCCCTTCCCTGCCGGGTCACGCAAGCCGTGCATATGCCCGATGCACAGGCTGCGATCTTCAGCATAGTCGTAAAGGCGCACGATATGGGCGACGCGGGAGCGCGGATGCTCTCCATAACCATGCGGGCTGAAAGTCTTGTGCACGAAGCCCTGTACCTGCGCTATGACGGGCAAGGTGCTGCGAACGAACGTCGCGAGACCCCACTGGGAGGGAACGGCAATGTCCCCGTCCCACAGAGCACCCTGCGCGGCCGGACAAAATGTCGCCAGATGGTTCGGCAATGCCCGTGCAACGTCGGAGAAGAAATTCGCCCTTTGCTGCAGGAGATGTTCGTCGTCACGATACTCCAGCCAGTCCTTGGCGGCCGATGGACTATGCACGACCTCCTGCAGACAGAGGACGTCCGGCTGCTCGGTGTCGATATATGCAAGCAGTTCCTTATGGAGCTTTCCGCCCCAGCCGTTAAGGCAGATTATTTTCATCCATGCGTCTCCGCCTACCGATCCGAAGGCAGCGCTCCGGACACTCCCCCCAGGAACTTCTCCGCCACGCTCTCCGGCAGTCGGCGCGGGCGGCCGTGCCGGTTGATCACGGCGATCACCACCTTGGCCGCGATCAGCAGGATCTCGCCACGGCGGATTTCCTGGTTGAGCACCATCTTTGCGCCGCCCGCCTTCTCCGTCGACGTCAGCACCGTCAGCACGTCGTCCATCCTCGCCGGCATCTTGAAGTCGATCTCCATGCGGTGGACGACGAAAACCAGGCCTTCCTCGTCGGCGCTCAGGAGATCGCTCTGCTGGCAACCGAGGCAGCGCAGGTAGTCGGTGCGGCCCCGCTCGAGAAAGTGAAGATAGCGCGCGTGATAAACGAGGCCGGAGAAATCGGTATCTTCATAATAGACGCGCTGGACCAGGCGGTGTCCGTGATCGACCAGTTCGCCCGAAAGAAGAAATTCCTTGTTCGTCATCGTCCTGCCTTAGTGGATCATCGTGATGGCTGGATGGCGGAGGCGCCGTCATGGGGTATTGTGTTCCTGTCACAAATCCTCCCTATCAGGAAATCCGGGCTGACAACCAGCGGAGTTGATTCATGAAGATTGCAGTTCTCGGCGGCGACGGTTTCGTCGGCTGGCCCACCTCACTCCATCTGTCCGACGCCGGCCATGAGGTGCACATCCTCGACAACCTGTCCCGGCGCTGGATCGACACGGAGCTGGGCGTTCAGTCGCTGACGCCGATGGATTCGATCCAGGAACGCACGCGCGTATGGCATGCCGAGACCGGACGCCGCATCCATTTCCATCTGATCGATCTCGCCAAGGACTACGAACTCCTGAAGGGGTGGCTCGTCAGGCATAGGCCGGACGCCATCATCCACTTCGCCGAACAGCGCGCCGCGCCCTATTCGATGAAGAGCGACCGCCACAAGAACTACACGGTCAACAACAATGTCAACGCCACGCATAACCTGCTGAATGCCATGGTCGAGCTCGACCTCGACGCCCATCTCGTGCATCTCGGCACCATGGGCGTCTACGGGTATTCGACGGTCGGGGCGGCTATTCCCGAAGGGTACCTTCCCGTCGGCATCGAGACGATGGACGGTCGTACCGTCAGCCAGGAAATCCTCTATCCGGGCAATCCCGGCTCCATCTACCACATGACGAAGTGCCTCGATCAGCAGCTCTTCGCCTTCTACGCCAAGAACGACGGCCTCAGGATCACCGATCTCCATCAGGGCATCGTCTGGGGCACCCATACGCAGCAGACCCGCCGCCACGCCCAGTTGGTCAACCGCTTCGACTATGAC
>DASUPM010000342.1:0-3052 GCA_036281095.1 Pseudorhizobium sp. | reverse complement strand
AGGGCAAGGATCTGCTACACCTCGCGGAACATCAAATCCGCCACGTGCGCGGCAATGACATCACCATCATCTTTCAGGAGCCGATGACGTCGCTCAATCCGCTCCATACGATCGAGAAACAGATCGGCGAAATCCTTGATCTTCACCAGGGTATGACAGGGCAGGCGGCGCGGTCGCGCATCCTCGAACTTCTGAACCAGGTCGGCATCCGTGAGCCGGAAAAGCGGCTTCGGGCCTATCCTCACCAACTGTCCGGTGGTCAGCGGCAGCGCGTGATGATCGCGATGGCACTTGCCAATCGCCCGAAGCTACTGATTGCCGACGAGCCGACCACGGCGCTCGATGTAACGGTGCAGGCGCAAATTCTCGAACTGCTGCGGCGCCTGAAAGGCGAGCACGGAATGTCGATGCTGTTCATCACCCATGACCTCGGCATCGTTCGGCGGTTCGCTGACCGCGTCTGCGTGATGACGAAGGGAAAGATCGTCGAGAGCGGAAATGTCGAGGATGTGTTCGTCAACCCGCAGCACGACTATACCAAGCATCTTCTGGCATCGGAGCCGCGCGGAGAGCCGCCGGCGATAGATACGACCAACCCGGTTGTCATGGAGGGAAGCGATATCCGCGTGTGGTTCCCGATCAAGGCGGGGCTGATGCGGCGCGTGGTGGATCACGTCAAGGCGGTGGACGGCGTCAGTCTGTCGCTGCGCGCGGGAGAGACGCTGGGCGTGGTGGGAGAATCCGGCTCCGGCAAGACGACGCTTGGCCTGGCGCTCGCACGGCTGATCTCCTCCGAAGGGCGGATAGCCTTCATCGGCAACGACATCGACAAGTTCTCGTTCAAGCAGATGCGGCCGCTCAGGGACCGGCTGCAGGTCGTCTTCCAGGATCCGTTCGGCTCGCTCAGCCCGCGCATGTCGGTGGGTGAAATCATTGCCGAAGGACTGAAGGTCCACGAGCGGCAATTGTCGGCGGAGGAACGTGACGAACGGGTCCGCTGGGCTTTGACCGAGGTCGGGCTCGATCCGCAGACACGCTGGCGTTACCCGCACGAATTTTCGGGCGGCCAGCGTCAGCGCATCGCGATCGCCCGCGCCATGGTTCTGAAGCCGCGCTTCGTGATGCTCGACGAGCCGACATCAGCGCTCGACATGACCGTGCAGGCGCAGGTGGTCGACCTGTTGCGTGATCTGCAGAAGAAGCATGATCTTGCTTATCTGTTCATCAGCCACGACCTGAAGGTGGTGAAGGCGCTTGCCAACCATGTCATCGTCATGCGCGCCGGCAAGGTTGTGGAAGAGGGACCGGCGGATCAGATTTTCCACGCGCCGCAGCAGGATTATACGAAGGCCCTCATGGCAGCCGCCTTCAATCTGGAAGCGGTGGAAGATGCCGCCACCAGCCAGTAAGCGGGAGTTTCAGCATGTCCGGTAAGGGTGCCGTCGTCATAGATCTGAAGTTCGAACGCCGTGAAATCGAAGCGGCACTCGAGACCGCCTTCGACGGACGGACCGTCATACAGGCAGCCGACCGAACCATGGATCTCTCCGACGCACGCTACGCGGTCGTCTGGAAGCCGGACCCGGACCTCTTTCGCCGCGCGCCGAAGCTGGAGGTTCTGTTTTCCGGCGGTGCCGGCGTCGATCATCTGCTGGGACTGCCTGATCTGCCGGATCTGCCGATCGTGCGTTTCGTCGACGAGAGCCTGACGAACCGGATGAGCGAATGGGTGGTGCTGCAGTGCCTTTCCCATCTGCGCCAGGTGCCCGCCTATCTCGCGCAGCAGCGCGACCACCTTTGGCGCGAATTGTCCCAGCCCGAGGCAAAGGACGTCACGGTGGGGATCATGGGGCTCGGCGTCCTGGGGCGGGATTGTGCCGTGAAGCTCAGGATGATGGGATTCAACGTCCTCGGCTGGTCACGCAGAAAGAAGGATGTCGAGGGCATCGAGACCTTCGATGCGGCCGGCCTCGACGCTTTTCTGGCGCGAACCGACATGCTGGTGGGGCTTCTGCCGCTGACGCCGGAAACACGCGGGATCTACAACGCCACCCTGTTCGCAAAGCTCCGAGGGCAGGGTGCGCTGGGTGGGCCAGTCTTCATCAATGCCGGTCGCGGCGGAAGCCAGATCGAGCCCGATCTGCTTGCCGCCTTGCAGGACGGGACCCTGAAGGGAGCTTCGCTCGATGTCTTCGAAGCCGAACCGCTCGCCGCCGACAGTCCCTTCTGGGACATGGGGAACGTCATCATCACGCCTCATGCCGCTTCCGCCTCGGATGTCCGAGCCCTCTTCCGCCACGTCGAGCGTCAGATCGAGCAATTCGAAAACGGCCAGCCTCTGGGTCACCTGATGGATCGAGGGGCGGGATACTAGGAAGGCGGAACCTCGCGACGCGCCAATCGTTCCCTTTGCAAAATCCGGCCGTATCGGAGCGCGTAAAGGAGCTATGTCATGAACAACCGTCTCGATCCCCATGACCCTCATACCGGCGCCGGTCGACAGAGCCCGCTGGGGTCGCCGGCGGAACAGCCGATGAGCGCCACGGAGGCGAGGCAGGGGCGTACGGGATTTCCGGTGCTGAAGGTCCTGATTGGCGGCTTGTTGCTCGTGGCGCTGGCGTGGGGCATCGCCATGATCTGGGGCCAATCGACGGAACCGCCGGCGGAGCAGACGGCGACGCCGCCGGCCGGTGAAACGACACCCTCGACCAGCGAAGCCCAGCCATCTGCCGATCCGGCGGATGCTCCAGCACCTGCGCCGGAAAGCGGTACCGCGCCCGCCAATTGAGCCGCGAGCCTCAATCCGTTCGGCTGCGGCGCCTGCGGCTGAACGGGCTTATGGACTTGCCCCGGTTTTTTCCCTAACTGTTGCATTCGGAGGACGGTCGACGATCGTTCTTCCGAACCGAGATGAACAGGCGGAGCTGGTCCCGCGCGGGCCGGGCATGCAGGCATGACCAAGACCGATATCGCAAGCCGGGTCTACAATCACACCTGGAAGCTCGATCCGATCATCCGCAGCCTGATCGACACGGATTTCTACAAACTTCTC